>NZ_JAAOQS010000130.1:0-22459 GCF_011603105.1 Rhodococcus sp. A14
AAGTGATCGATGGTGCGGACGAGGACGGCCTCGTCGAGCGGGCCGGTGCCGGCCGCGTCCCGGAGCAGAGCAGTCAACTGCCGGTCGAAACGGGCGTGCTGGACGAAGTCCACCAACTCACTCTTCAAAGCTCCGCCGCGGGCGATCAACTCGGCAAGCGTCGTCTCCGGCGGGGCCTCAGCACCCGGCTGCGCCTCGTGCAGGTCAGCCATGAACGCCGGTCCTGGTTCGTATCATCATCCGCATCACGGCCGTGATGGTACCGGCATCACCTGATCCGGTGACTGCGACGACGCAGGGCCGAACCACCTCGAAAAGGCACCACTGAAGCACCCTCGGGGGTGAAGCGACAGGGGAGCGTAGGGGCAGCTTCACCGACCCGCGAGGGCAAGTACGTGCGCGGGCAGTACGTGCCGGGAGTAGGCCGGTGCGACTCGCTGACAACTCCGCACAGATGTAGAAGCGCAGCATCCGCGGGTGCCGGCGTCGACGCCGCGGTCGCGGGTCCAGGCGCGGACTTTGGGGATGGACTAGGCGCGACGTTAGTCCGCGGGACCGCTGCACCGTCGCGGCGATCTGAGATGCCACATTCTCCGATCTGCGAGGGCCCGCCGGCCAGGTTGTCGAGATCGGCTATTACGCCGGAGGACGATCACCTGTTCGAGGGTCGCCGGCGCAGGGTAACTGGCCGTACCGACACGTTGCAGAGCAAAAACGCGCTGACGACGCAGTTTCGGGGGGATAACTGCGTATAACTGAAATTATCGTCGTCGAGTGCGCGCAAACCATGAGTGACACGGGGCGGCGCAGAAACAGCGGTAAGGAGAGCCTGCTGTTGGTTCCACACGTTTCGGTATCGGTTTCCAGATTTCGTGTCGGTGGCGTGTCGGTTGTCCAAGTTTCGTGTCGGTAGGAAGCCCTAACAAGACACGTTTCCACAGGTCACGAGATGGCTGACCGATCTGCTATTGCCCAGGCACCGAGGAATCCGACGAAATTCCGGGATGCCCGTTCCGACTAAATGGGTGGAAAGCAGGTCGCCGACATGAACGACTGACACCGGACGTTGGAACCTACAGCTCCTTCCGGGGCTACCGCCGTGTCCTGGAGTGGGCAGCAGTCGGCGCAGGCACACTCCCAGACCATCGACGCGGCCTGGGCGCCGGTCACCGATGCCCTCGGCGCACTGGCAAGCTTGGCGACGACGGCACCGTCTACCGGATCGTGCTGCTGACCCGACTGCCCCGCACCGACCTGACCGTGGTCTCGCGGTGTCCCGATCAAACCAGGTCTGTAACTTCTGTGGCTGCCGCGTGCCGCACACGAGCGTGGTCGTAGATGTCCGCGTTCGTGCGGATTGCGGTCTCCTCGTGGGCGGTAAGAGTGCGGCGGACTTTTCCGGGTATGCCGGCGACAAGCGATCCGGGTGGGATGTCCGCACCTTCGGGGATCAGGGCATTGGCTGCGATCAAGCTTCCGGCCCCCACGCGTGCCCCGTTCATAACGGTGGCGCCCATTCCGACCAGAACGTCATTTCCGACTGTGCAGCCGTGCAGGATCGCGTTGTGGCCCACGGATACCCCTGTACCGATGACAAGCGGAAATCCAGGATCGGCGTGAAGAACGCAACCGTCTTGGATGTTTGTCCGCTCCCCGATCTCGATGCTTTCCGCATCGCCGCGGACCACTGCGCCATACCAGATGCTCACTTGTGGTCTGATGCGCACAGTCCCGACGACGGTGGCATTCGGTGCGATCCACACATCTTTCGCGATGTTTTGATCGCCTGCGGTCAGAGAAATTCTCACGGTGTTGTCCTTACTGGCTCGAGCCGGTGTCTGTCGGTGGGCCGGCGGGCTGTGGTGAAGTCGTCCTCACCGATCCGGTGAACGTGGACGAGATTGGTGGAACCGACGGTATGGGGCGGTGATCCGGCGACGATGACGACGAGGTCGCCTGGTTGGTACCGATCCAAGGCGAGGAGTGCGCGGTCGACTTGGCGGACCATTTCGTCGGTGGAGTCGACTGGGTCGACGACGAAGGTTTCGGTGCCCCATGTCAGCGCCAACTGATTGCGGACCCGCGGCGTAGGAGTAAACGCCAGCAACGGTAGGTGTGTGTGGAGGCGGGCCAGCCGCCGAACGGTGTCGCCGGACTGTGTGAATGCGACGAGCGCTTTCGCGTGCAATCGTTCGCCGATGTCTCGGGCGGCGAAGGAGATCACTCCGCCGTGGGTTCGGGGGACGTGGGTCAGGGGTGGGACGTGGGTGGACTGCCGTTCGACGGCATCGAGTATCCGGGCCATCGTGCGGACCGTCTCGATCGCATGTCTGCCCACTGAGGTTTCTCCGGAGAGCATCACCGCGTCAGCACCGTCGAGCACGGCGTTCGCGACGTCCGAGGCTTCCGCTCGGGTCGGTCGGGCATTGTCGATCATCGATTCGAGCATCTGCGTGGCGACGATGACCGGTCGGGCATTCTCCCGAGCGATCTGCACGGCACGCTTTTGCACGAGCGGTACTTGTTCGAGGGGAAGTTCGACCCCGAGATCTCCTCGGGCGACCATAATCGCGTCGAATGCGATCACAATCTTTTCGAGAGCGTCTACGGCTTCCGGCTTTTCGATCTTCGCGATGACCGGAACCCGGCGTCCGACGCGGTCCATCACCTCGTGGACCCGGTCGATGTCGGCGGGCGATCGCACGAACGAGAGTGCGATCATGTCCACGCCCAATCGAAGTGCGAACTCGAGGTCGTCGATGTCCTTGTCCGACAGGGCGGGGACTGACACGTTCATCCCGGGCAAGGACACGCCCTTGTTGTTCGAGACCGGGCCGCCCTCGACGACTCGGCACACCACGTCATTGCGGTCGACGGCGGTGACGGTCAGCGAAACTTTGCCGTCATCGACGAGGAGTCGATCTCCGGGGCGTGCGTCTTGGGCGAGTTGCGTGTAGGTCGTCGATACCCGGTCATGAGAGCCCACGCACTCTTCGACGGTGATACGGACCTCTTCGCCTGGCGCCCATATTGTCGCGCCGTCGGCGAAGCGGCCGAGCCGAATCTTCGGGCCCTGCAGGTCCGCGAGAATGCCGACTGCCTTGCCGGAGTCCCGGGATGCCGACCGCACTCGACGGTAGTTAGCCTCGTGATCGGAGTGGTCCCCGTGACTGAAATTGAGGCGGGCGACATCCATCCCGCTGTCGACGAGCTCTCGGATGCGGTCATCGGTTGCGGTCGCGGGCCCGAGTGTGCAGACAATCTTCGCGCGGCGAAGGGCTGTCGAGGCCGGCGCATCAAGGTCGATCGCGGAGTTCTCTTTCGCGATGGTCGGGTCGAGGGTGGTGTCCATTGGGCTCCTTGTAAATCGCACTGCGTCCAGCCACGTTGTCGAGTCAGCGGTGTGCGTGGACCGAGAGGTAGTCACGGGCAATGCCTGAACCGATCTGTTCGAGGAGGCTTTCCGCGTTGGCCATGCTGTTGCGTTCATCGGGTTCGAGATCGGTGAGGGTGTAGACGGCGCCGAGGCCTACCGCGTGCGCGTCGTCGGCGGTCACGAGGGAGCGACCTGCCACGGCAACGGTGGGTACCCCGACCCGCCGAGCGGCCCGAGCGACGCCGACTGGCCCCTTACCCCGCAGACTCTGCTCGTCGAGGGAGCCCTCACCGACGACGACCAGTGCCGCGGCTTGCACGACGTCCGAGAAGGAGGTGAGTTCGAGAAGTAGTTCGATGCCCGAGGTCAGCCGCGCCCCGAGTACCGCGGCCATTCCGAAGGCCAAACCGCCCGCCGCACCGACACCGGGAGACTCTCGAATGTCCCGCCCGACTGCCGTAGCGACCACGTCCGCCCAGCGACTGAGGGCGTGATCGAGATGGGCAACCGTGTGGGGACTGGCACCCTTCTGCGGAGCATAAACGAACGCCGCGCCGTGCCGCCCGGTAAGCGGATTATCGACATCACACGCAACGATCAACTCGACATCGCGTAGACGAGGATCGAGTCCTTCGACGCACAGGACGTGCGCCTCGGACAGGTCCTGGGCGCAGGGGTAGATGGGGTCCCCATCGGCGTTGAAGATGCGCGCCCCGAGCGCGGCCAACGCACCGGCACCACCATCGGTGGTGGCACTGCCTCCGACTCCGAGCACAATCCGATCTGCGCCGCGGTCGAGGGCATCCACCATCAACTGCCCGACACCGCGGGTGGATGCTGTGCGCGCTGTGGTGCGCGTCGGGCCGCCGGAGCCGAGGTTGGCCAGCCCTGCGGCAGAGGCCATCTCAATAACCGCGGTGCTGCCACGCAGCGCGTAGGTAGCGGTCACCGTCTGCTGCAGTGGGCCGGTGACCGAGCAGGTGACCGGTGCATAGCCTTGTCGAATCATCATCTCGACCGTCCCCTCCCCACCGTCGGCGACCGGGAACTCGATCACCTTCAGATTCGGTGCAGCGGAACGCACACCGCGTGCGAGGGCGGCCGCAGCATCCGACGCAGATGCCGACCCCTTGAACTTGTCCGGGGCGATCACCATGTGGCCGGTGCTGTTGTGTACTGGCGGACTAATCACGAGTCGACCTTCGGTGTTCGATTGTGCCTGGGTCATCGTTGCCTCAGAACGCCACTGACTGCACGGCGATGATGGCTTTGTCGTTCATGGTCTTTACTCCTTGATGGGACTCGGTCTGGTGGGTGTGCTGGCAGGCAGGACCTGGATGGCGCCATCGCGGCCCGGGTATGCGGCGTCGTGATCACGGTCATCCCACGTGTGCGGTGGTGCGGGCTTCGTCGGGCTCGGAATGCGGGCGGCTGCGGGGTCGAGAACTATCCACCGTTGCGGCCTCCACCTCGGTGATGGCATCAGGTTCGCGGAGCAGATCTGACGACGAGAAGTTCCCCAGCGGCCCAACGACTATTGACCGCGGCGATCCGGATGGATGCCGCTTGCGGCTGCGTGGAAGGGGCACCCGAACAGCTAGTCAATCCTCGAGGATTCGAGATCTGCCGGCGACGCGCATCGCAGCCCCCCGGCGCTACGTGGGAGGCGAAGCCGACCAGGCACCGACCCGTCCGCGCGGCGTTGCCCGCTCGTACCCACTGCCACCGCCGCGCGATGGCCGTCCTCACCGTGCACCTCCTCGAGCGTCGATCTGATACATCGACGGTAGGTGTGAGCCAGATCATTAAGCAACGTTAAGTTCACCATTCGTGCCGGTCGTCGACGCTTACGATCGCGAGATCATCCTCCCGTCTGGGAGTTATGCCGTTACCGCCAATGCGTCGACTGGGCCGGTAGAGCCGGGGACGCGGGATATTCGCAACGACTACGGCTGTCTGCCCGCGGTACCAGTTCAGGGAGGTCTATGACGGTGTCGGCCCAGGCGTGAAGGAGTTGGTGGTCGTGGCTGACGGCGAGGATCCCGAGAGCCGCATCAGCTTCCTCTATCAGGACGTGCACTAGCGCGGCGGTGGTAGCGGGGTCGAGCATGGCGGTCATCTCGTCGCAGATCAGGTATCGGGGTCGTTGGATGAGGGCACGGGCGAGGCAGGCTCGCTGCAGTTGTCCGTCGGAGACCTGATGGGGTTGGCGTTGCAGTAGATCGGCCGTGAGACCAACCCGCAGCGCCGTGGTATGAACCGTGCGTGCCCGCTGATCTGCCGGGGTGCCGGTGACAGCAAGCGGTTCTGCGATGATGCGTTCGAGTGTCCACCGCGGTGAGGTTGCCTGCCGAGGTGATGGGAACAGCATCGCGATGCTCCTCTGGCGCCTGCCCCGCAGTCGACTGGGTGGGGTAAGGGGCTCTCCGTCGACGGTGACTGCCCCTGCAGAGGGCAGATGCAGGCCTGCGAGGACACGGGCGAGTGTCGTTTTGCCGGACCCGGATGGTCCAGTCAGGCCGACAACGCTGCCGGCCGGGATCGTCAGGTCGATGTCGGTCAGCAGGGAATATCCCGGGGTGTGGCCGACGGTGATGTTGTGGGCGCGCAGGCTCACCGGGGGGCTCCGATCAGGCGGCGGATCACACGGCCGCCGCGGTAATCGAGGGAGGTCGGTGCACCGGACAATAACGAAACCGGGCAGTTCGCGTGAGTGACACGGTAGTGCGGGAGACTCGTAAGTTCTGGCGGCATCTCGGGTGGCGGTGAGAGTCCGTGCTCGGGCAACGCGGCGAGCAGGGCGCGGGTGTAGGGGTGCCCGGGATCGTCGAGCACTGCTGTGGTGGAGCCGGTTTCGACAATCCGGCCGGAGTGCATCACCGACAGGCGGTCGGCGTGCGTGGGCAGCGCCGCTAGGTCGTGGGTGATGAGCAGGACAGCGGCTCCGGTGTGTGCGCAGTCGTCGAGTAGGTCGAGGACGTGTGAGGTCAGTTGGGGGTCGAGGTTCGAGGTGGGTTCGTCGGCGACGATGACCGCTGGGTCCCCTGCGAGCGCGAAGGCGATCGCGGCGCGTTGGGCCATCCCCCCGGACAGCTGGTGTGGGTACAACGCCGCCACGGCGTCGGGTAGGCCCACCCGGATCAGCAGCGATGTCACGGTGTGGCGGGAGCGGAGGTGACGGAGGGTCTCGGTGAGTTGATCGCCGACCGTGCGCACCGGAGTGAGAAATGTTGCGGCCGATTGCGGGACCAGCGCGATGCGGCGGCCGCGAAGCCGCCGCCACTGATTCTCCCGGGTACCGACGAGTTCGGTGGGTACCGCGTCGCCGTCGGAGAGGGTGACGGTTCCGGTGGCCGTTGCGGTGGCCGGGAGCAAGCCGCACAGCGTCGCAGCGATGATCGACTTGCCGCATCCAGATTCGCCCACCAGGGCATGTACGTGCCCGGCATCGAGGCGTAGGTCGATATCGCTGACAGCGTGAACAGTTCCGGCGCGGGTGGGGATCCGCACGGTCAGCCCGCGTGCCTCGACAAGCGCGGTCGTCATCGCGGACTCCTTTCCATGATGGGTGGGCTGATGCGGTCGCGCACAGCGGCCCCGATCCCGGCTACGGCGAGGGTGGTGAGGAGGAGAAGCAGGGCCGGGAAGGTGAGGGTCCACCAGCCGCCGAGGAGCAGTGAGGAGCGGGCCTCCTGCAGCAGCGTGCCGAGTGAGGGTCGGTCCGGGGACAATCCGAGGCCGAGGAACGACAGTGTGCTCTCGTGCCAGATCGCGTGCGGCAGTAGTAATATCACCGCGATCACGGTTTGACCTGCGGCGGCCGGCATGAGGTGGGTTCGCATGACCTGCGCGCGGGTGGCGCCGGCGAGATACGCGGCGTCGACGAAGGCGCTGCCGCGAACGGTGAGGACCTCGGCGCGAGCGATGCGGGCGACCTGGGTCCAGTGGGTGAGCGCGATCGACGCGATGATCGCGGCCAGGTTGCCGGGGTAGAGGGCGACGATGACGATTCCCAGGAGCAGGTGCGGCATGGCGTTGATGCCGTCGACCGTACGCATGGCGAGGCGATCCGCCCACCCTCCCACGGCGGCGGTCACGACCCCGACCGCAGCCCCGAGTGCCGCGGAGGCAAGGGCGCAGATAGCGGCGATCAGGAGCGAGATCCGCAGGCCGGCGGCGACGCGGACGAAGAGGTCCCGGCCCGCGATGTCGGTGCCGAACGGGTGCGACCAGGACGGAGCCTGCCGGGCTGCGGAGAAGTCGGTGAGCCGGTCGTCCACCCCGGCGAGCCACGGGACCAGCAGCGCATACCCGCCGATCACCGCGAGGAACGCCACCCCCAACCACAGTGTCAGTCCCCCTGATCGGCGGAAGGGGCGATCAGGCATCGGGGTTCACCCTCGGATCCAACAGGGTGTACGCGATATCGGCGAGCAGTGACCCGACCAGGACGACCAGTGTCGTTCCCAGCGTCAGTGCCGCCAGAAGCGGGAAATCCAGCTCACGGGCGGCCGTGACGACGGCTCCGGCCAGACCGGGCCAGGAGAAGACCTCCTCGATGATCGCGGCGCCGACGATCAGTTCCGGCAAGCGCAGGCCGATCACGGTGGCGAACGGGGCGAGCGCCACCGGGACGATGTGCCGCCACAAAATCACCGCACTCGGCAGACCGCGGGCCCGGGCGCCGAGCACCGCATCGGAGGCGGCGGCAGCGCGCACGGACTCCCGCACCGACAACAGCAGCCACGGCATCTGCGAGAGCGCCAACACCGCTGAGGGCAGAACGAGATGACGAACAACCTGTCCCACCGTCGGTGCGACGCCGGCGTCGGTCAGCCCCGCCACCGGTAACCACCCCAGAGTCAGTGCGAACACGGCAACAGCGGTGAGGGACAGCACGAACGGTGGCACCGCCTGCACCATGGTCGCCGATCCCGTGATCACACGGTCGACCAGCCCGCCAGGGCGGGCACCAGCACACACTCCGAGCAGTAGTGCCGCGCCGATCGCGGAGGTCAGGCCGACACCGGTAAGCAGCAGTGTCCACGGCAGTCGTTCACCGATCACCCCCGCGACCGGCTGGGAAAAGCTCCGCGACACACCGAGATCACCGGTAACCAGGTCGGACAGCCACTGCCCGTACACCTTCCACCACGGTTCGTTCATGCCCAGCTCGGTCGCGATCCGGTCCTGGTCGGCGCTCGAGGTCGTCAGATAGCGGTCGCCGAGGTAGCTCGCCAATGGATCGAACGGGGACCGGGACGCGACCGCGAACAAAGCGGCAGACACAATGCCGAGCAGCGGGACAGCGAAGGCTAGGCGTCGCAGCACCATTCGCCTGACCTTCGCCCGCCGATTGATCGGCGCAGGAACTGGCGCACCGCTGCCGGTGGGCGGTGCCGCGGTGCGGGCGTTCACGGTGCCACTCACCGGCGTGTCCAGACGCGCAGATTCCACCACGGCCCCCAGTTCACGCCGTGACTGTGCGGTTCCAGAACGGGGGTCGATCCGGTCCAGACGTTTCCGCGTTCGATGTAGGTGTGGTCGAGGAACACCAGCATCACGTAGCCCGGATCGGCGACGTATGCGGTCTGTGCAGTCCGGTAGTCGGCGGCGCGTGCCTGCGGGTCCAGGACCCGGCGGGCATCGTCGAGTGCACGGTCGACAGCAGGGTTCGCATAGTCGGAGGCGTTGTCGTAGGGGGATCCGGCACCAGGCACCGCGAACCGTGAGTGCAGCGTCGAGTACACCTGCGGATCCGGGTCGAACGGCAGGTCACCACCACCGAGCATTCCGGCCTTGCTCGGCAGCTGATTCGGGAAGGTGGAACGGTCGACGGCTTCGACGTCGACCCGGACACCGAGCCTTTCCGCGTCGGAGGCGAACGCCTGAGCGAGGTCCCGGCGCAGGGTGTCCTCGGGGAAGTACATGATTGTGAACTCTGCACGCACACCGCTCTTCGCGCGGATACCGTCGCTGCCGCGCATCCAGCCGGCCTCGTCGAGTAGTGCGGCAGCGCGGGCCGGGTCGTGCGGGAAGGTTGCGGTCGGTTCGTAGGCGGCGCCGTACACCTCGGGGATCGGTGTCGAGGCGGGCCGGCCATATCCACCGAGGATGTGGTCGACCATGCCCTGCCGGTCCACCGCCAGGTTCAGAGCCATTCGCATGGCGGGGTCTGCGGTGACAGGGTTGTCGGCGGGTAGTGTGACCCCGCGCCAGTCAGCGGACGCGTTCACCCTGACCTGGTACCCCGGCTTGTTCCGAAAGGTGTTGGCCAGCAACGGTGGGACGTTTGTGCCGTCGAGCTCCCCGGCCGCCATCCGCTGCGCCCGGGCGTTGTCGTCCGGTGCGTAGATCATCGTCAGCTTCTTCACCTGCGGTGCGCCGTCCCAGTAGTCCTCGTTGGCCTCGTACACCGCCTGGTCCGGCCGCGAGGAAATGAGCTTGTACGGGCCGGTTCCGACGGGGGCGGTATTGAGGGTGGACTCTTCGGCCCGCCCGCCGGACAGTCGCTCGGCCGGAGCGATTCCCAGGAGCATCTTCGTCGGCCACGCCGCGTACGGGTACTCGAGGCGGAACTGTACCGTCGACGGATCCACGGCGGTCACCGCATCGATCATGTCGAGGCTGCTCAGCAGCGGTGACGCGGACCGTGGATCCAAGATGGCGTCGTAAGTCGCCGCGACGTCGTACGCGTCGAGCCCGGTGCCGTCGGTGAAGCGGACATCCTCACGAATCTTGACGGTCACGAGCAGTCCGTCGTCGCCGACAGTGGGCATGTCCGCGGCAAGCGCCGGTTCGAAAGTCGGCATGCCGTCGCCTCCGACGAGGCGAAGCAGGCCGTCGTAGATCTTCGACTCTCCCGCCTCCCCGTGCCCATTGACGGGGTTGTAGCCCCCGAGTTCGTAACCATCGGCCAACACCAGGGCATCCGAGTCGGACGGGACCCGTTCCTCGGGAACTGTGCAGCCGCCCATAGCCAAGGCGGCGGCCACCGTCGTGGTGATGATCAGCGGTCGACGTCGGTGACCGGTCACAGTCGATCTCTCCTTTTCGCATGAGCGCGGCACCGCGACCCAACATGTGCACATTTGTTCAGATATTCAGGTGTTTGCGCCGGGTTCGGCCGAAGGGGGGCGGCCCGGGCCACCCAATCCGCGGTGTTCGAGACCCCAAAGGTGTACTTCCCTGAAAGGGAAGGCACCGTCGCGGATCTCGAGATCCGCGACGGTGCCGCACTCACGCGCTTCTACGAACGGCCGCCGGCAGCGGGTACGGACCGGCGAAGGGCGGGTGAGTCCCCGAGTCGGGCCCGCATTCGTTCCAGCTGCACATACGCGGTGTTCCGGTAGGCGACCAGATCCTCCTGCGCCGTGGAATCCAGGTCGAGAATTCCACGGCCGGACTTGATGCCGAGGTTGCCCTCGGCGACGGACTGTGTCAGCACCTCCGGTGTGGCGAATCGCTCGCCGTAGGCATTCTCGAGCGTACGGAACGTGTCTTTGTAGACGTCGAGGCCTGCCATGTCTGCGATGGCGAATGGACCGAAGAGCGAGAGCCTGAAGCCGAACGAATTCGACACGATCGCATCGATCTCCGACGCGGTGGCCACGTTCTCCTCGAGCATCCTCGCCGCTTCCTTGTACAAGGCGTACTGAAGCCGGTTGGCGACGAACCCGGGGCTGTCGGACACGGTGGACGGGTGCTTGCCCACTGCTCTGATCAGGTCGCAGGACAGGGCGACGAGTTCGGGCCGCGTCGCCTGGTGGGGAATGATCTCGACGCAGGGGATAAACGGCACCGGGTTCATGAAGTGCACTCCCAGGAAGCGTTCGGGGTTGGTCACTCCTTCTGCCAGTGACGTGATCGAGATGGCGGAGGTGTTGGTGCCGATCACCGCGGTGTCATTGGCGCCGGAGATCCTTCGCAGCACATCGAGCTTGACGGCCGGGATCTCGGGAACCGCCTCGATGACGAAGTCGGCGTCCGAGACTGCGGATTCCATGGACTCGGCCGCGCCCAGGTTGGCCTGGATTGCTGCCGCCGAACCCTGCGGCAGCAGGTCCTTGGACTCGAATTCGAGCGCCTCGGCATGGAGTCGGTCCCGCGCCGCCGAAGCGGAGGCGGCATCGACGTCTGCGATGCTGACGCGGTAGCCGTGGGCGGCGCAGATCTGGGCGATGCCGCCGCCCATGTACCCGGCTCCGACGACAGCAATGTGTCGAATTGATTCTGTGGTCGTCATCGACCGTCACCTCTCACTGATTGCGGATGGAAGAACCATCCATTTGATTTGTCATGGGATCGGATGACCCCGCGTCGGCGTCGACCTGGTGTTCATGCGAGTGCAGGTGCTCGGCGACGAGCACCTGCACTCGGTCGGCCACGACGCGGACCGGAACGCCGGTCGCGGCGGCTACCTTGTGCAGGTCGTCGTGCTCGGGCTTGGCCCGGTGCGGTCCGACTTTCACCCGTACCGGAATCCCGTCGACGTCGACATGGATCCACGTGCGGGGCAGCGTTCGACGATCAATTGTCGTGCGCCGAACGCCCAGCGTTCCAGTCCTGCTGAGCAGACATACCTCGACGGAGGCAACGGAGGGCGGACGGCACAGGGCCGAAATCACGTGTGCCGGCCGATTCTTCTTCCCTACCACCGGTGCGATCCAGGCATCGGCCGCACCCGAGTCGAGCAGTTCACCGACGAGTTGTCCGAGGACCTCGCCGGTGACGTCGTCGACGGTGGTCTCCAGCATCACCATCGAATCGACGGCTGCATTGCGTGCCACCTTCGAACCCAGCACCGCGGTGAGCACATTCGGCCGACCGGGGGTATCGCGCGAACCCGCGCCGTAGCCGACCGCATCGATGGTCATTTCCGGAACCGGTCCGTAGCGTGCTCCCATTGCGGAGAGCAGTGCGGCGCCGGTGGGTGTCACCGTTTCGGTGGGTGTGTCGATGCCGATCACGGTGACGCCCCGCAGCAGGCCGAGGGTTGCCGGTGCAGGCACCGGAAGCATTCCGTGCGCAGCCCTGGTTTGACCGATGCCGAGCCCCACGGCACCGGACCACACTTCGTCGATACCGAGCGCGTGCAGGGCCGCCGCGACGCCGACCGTATCGACGATGGTGTCGACACCGCCGAGTTCGTGAAGGTGGATGGATTCGACGGGTGCACCATGGATCGTGGATTCGATCTGGGCCACCGAGTGAATTGCCGTGACAGCGAGGTCCGCCGCCGCGGAGGGTTGCGCTCTGCGGGCCATGGCCAGGAGCTCGGCAGCGTGTCGTTCGGTCACGATCTCGTCGACGTCGACAACGGCGTGCAGGGCACGTACACCCTGTCGCTCGACGGAGTCGGTCGTCAGATTCCAGCCGGTGATTCCCGTCGAGTCGATCGCCAAACGAACCTTGTCGATGGGTGCGCCGAGATCGAGTAGCGCACCGAGCAACATATCGCCGGAGATGCCGGCTATGGGGTTGAGCCACAGGATCATGATCGTCCGTTTTCGTGGGCGCGGGGCCGACAGCACAGCATCGACAGGCGGTGTGCGGCCATGGCGGCACCGAACCCGGAATCGATGTTGACCACGGTCATACCGGCGGCGCAGGAGGTCATCATCGCCATCAACGCGGTGATTCCCTCCAGCGCCGCGCCGTATCCGGTGGAGGTGGGGACGCAGATCACCGGTGCCGCAACGAGCCCACCGAGGACACTCGCGAGGGCTCCTTCCATGCCGGCCACGACGACCACGGCGTCGAAACGCCGGATTTCGTCGATGCGCGCCATGAGTCGATGCAGGCCTGCGACTCCGACGTCCCGCACATCGGTGACCGCCAGTCCGATCGCTGCCGCGACCGCGATCGCTTCCGCGGCGACGGGCCCATCGGCCGTCCCGGCGGTCACGACACCAAGGGTGAAGCTTTTGCGCCGCCCGGCGGGGCGCCACACCAATAGCCGTGCAAGGTGGTCGTAGACGCCGTCCTCGACACCCGCCATCACCTCGGCGGCGACATCGGGCGGCACCCGGGTGACCAGTACCGGACCCGAATTGGTCTCGAGCAGGAGCCGGACGATTCTCACGATTTCGACGACCGTCTTGCCAGGTCCGTAGACCACTTCGGGCAAACCTTGTCGCCGTTCGCGATCGAAGTCGACCGTGAAGTTCTCAGCTACGGGGACACTCATCGCGACACCGGCGTCAAGGACAGCAATGCGTTCATTCCGCCACTGCGCAGACCGCCGAGGTCGAGGGAACCGAACACGAAGCCGGCACTGCGCAGTGCCGTCAGGATGTCGCCGCGACGGTCGAATGCACTGGTCAATTCGGTGTCCGCGATCTCGACGCGGGCCAGTGTGCCATCCGCGTGTGCGCGCACCCGGAACTCGCGAAAGCCGAATTGGCGCAATGACTCCTCTGCCCGTTCGATGCGCCCAAGAAGTTCCGGCGTGACGTTGTCGCCGTACGCGATGCGCGAAGAAAGGCATGCCGCGGCGGGCTTGTCGGCGGTTGCCAACCCAAGTTCTCGGCTGATCGAGCGCACATCGTATTTGGTGAGTTCCGCGTCGACCATCGGGAAGATCGCACCCCGTGCGACCGCGGCAGACTGTCCTGGCCGATGATCGCCGAGGTCATCGAGGTTGGTTCCCAATGCCATCCGCGCACCCATCATCGAGGCGAGTGGAATCAACGCGTCGAACAGGGCGGTCTTGCAGTGGAAGCAACGGTTGCCGGTGTTCGCAACGTAATCGGGGTTGTCCAGCTCGTCGGTGCAGACCTCGACGTGTGGGATGTTCTGCTCCCGCGCGAAGGTCCTCGCGGCCACCCTCTCCGATGCCGGAAGGCTCGCAGAGACGGCCGTGACGGCCACTGCCCGATCACCGAGCGCGCGATGGGCCGCAGAGGCAAGCAGTGCGGAGTCGGCGCCGCCGGAGAAGGCGATCAGTAGCTTGTCTTCTTGACTCAGGCGAGCCATGAGTCGGGCGAGTAGTTCACTCATGAGTGTGTGCCTCGATCAGGTAGGGGATCGTCTGCGGCCCCTCGGGGAGAACGCAGACCCGGGCATCGGGCCCGACGGCGGCCAGTTCCGCTTCGACCGCCGCGGCGATGTCCTCCACCAGGAACAGGTGTGCGGTACGCAATTCCTCGTCCGACAGATGTGTGGTGTGCATGCCGACGCGGGCGGTGGCGAGCAGGCGCGCAAGTACCTGTACTTGCCACTGATCGGGGACCGTTTCGGTGCGCGCGGAGATCGCCGCCAACAGCTCGGCCGGGGTCGGCTCCGACGCGAGGACCTCTCGGAAGGAGCCGTGATCGGGAAACCCGTCACTGCATTCGGCCGCGCAGATGATCAGCCCGCCCGGTTTGACCACCGTCGCGGCGGCGGTCATCCCCTTGACCGCCTGGTAGACGCTCTGGTCGAGGGGGAAACCCGCGTTCGTCGTCACCACGACGTCGTACAACTGGGGGACGGGGCACATGGACAGTTCGTGGACCACGCCGCGTGCAGCGGCATGCATGGCGAGCAGTTCGCCGCCGAACGCGGCGATCACCTTCTGCTCACGGTTGAGCACCACATCGAACGCGAAGTCGACGCCGGTGCCGTGGGCGATGGCGCGAATATCGTCATGTACCGGGTTTCCCTCGCACACCGCCCATGTGGCACGGTCACTGCCGATCCGCGCGGCGTTGTGCAGTGTCAGTACAGTCTCGAGACCGGCCAATCCCGGAGCGACCAGCTTGGGACCACCGCTGAACCCGGCGAAGAAGTGAGGCTCGACGAAACCTGTCGTGATCTTGATGTCTGCGTCGACCCAGTGGCGGTTGAGCCACACCGGAACACCGTCGCCGTGATTACCCATCCAGGCCAGTGACTCGGTGTCGCGTGCATCGT
This sequence comes from Rhodococcus sp. A14, assembly GCF_011603105.1. NCBI lineage: Bacteria > Bacillati > Actinomycetota > Actinomycetes > Mycobacteriales > Nocardiaceae > Rhodococcus > Rhodococcus sp. A14. The sequence goes on from NZ_JAAOQS010000130.1 coordinate 15,272, forward strand.
GATTGACGATGCGCATCGTGTCGACCAGTTCGTCGCCCAACATCTGCCGCAGTTCGCTGTCCGTGTTGCCGCGGTGGGTCCCAGTTGCTACCAGCAATGTGAAGTCATCACGGGATGCAATGCCGTCGAGTTCGGCGAGGAGTGCTCTCACCATGAGTTCGCGCGGTTGCGGTCTGGTGAGGTCGCAGAGCGAGACCGCGATACGCTGCCCGGGTGTGACGATGTCCCGCAACGGGCGGCCGGAGACCGGCTTTGCCAGCGCGTCACGCAGGGTCGAGGCGGGGTCGGGAGCCGCCTCCAGGAATTTGGGAGCGACGACGGTGGTGCGGTCGGACGGAAAATCTACCGTCAGTCCCGTGGAACCGTACGCGAGGGTCACCGGCAGAACCGCACCCGGTTGGGTCGTAGTCAACAGTTTCTCCTTTGTTGCGATCCACGATCAGATGCACAACGGCATGTCATTCGATAACTTGGATTCTTCAGAGTCCACACGAGAGCGGCACTGCCCGTGATTAATTCGTCGTGAACGAGTGGTGGGGTGTCATCGCCTGATCAGAAGGCGACTTTGTCGGCGCCCTTGAGGTCGAGCATTTCACGTGCTTCGTCCGGTGTTGCCACCTCGAAGTTCAGGGCCTCGACAATCGTTCGGATGCGGGTGACCTGCTCGGCGTTGGAGGCAGCCAACTGTCCGGGTCCGATCCACAGTGAGTCCTCCAATCCCACACGCACGTGGGATCCGATGGCGGCCCCGATGGTCGCCAGTGGCATCTGGTTCCGACCTGCACCGAGGATCGACCATTCGTAGCTGTCTCCGAGGAGCCGGTCTGCGGTTCGCCGCATGTGCATGAGATCTTCGGGATGTGCCCCGATTCCGCCGAGCAGCCCGAAGACGGACTGGACGAAGAGCGGTCCCCGCGCCAAGCCGCGGCCGGAGAAGTGGGCGAGGTTGTTGAGGTGCGAGATGTCGTAGCACTCGAACTCGAACCGAGTGCCGTTGGAGTTGCCGATCTCGAGAATGCGCTCGATGTCCGCGAAGGTGTTCTTGAAGACGAGATCGCGTGACTTCTCCAGCGCGTCGCGTTCCCAATCGTTCTTGAAGTCCGAGAACCGGTCGAGCATGGGGTACAGACCGAAGTTCATCGAGCCCATGTTCAACGAGGCGAGCTCCGGCGAGAATGTGGCCACCGGTTTCATGCGCTCCTCGACGCTCATGTGCGGCGAGCCGCCGGTCGTGATGTTGATGACGGCGTCGGTGTTCGCCTTCAGCTTTGCCAGGATCGGTTCGAAATGCTTCGGGTCCTGTGAGGGCCTGCCGTCTTCGGGATCACGAGCGTGCATGTGCACGATGGCCGCGCCGGCCTCCGCTGCTCCGATTGCCGCCTCGGCAATTTCGTTGGCCGTGACGGGAAGGTACGGGGACATGCTCGGGGTGTGGATCGCGCCGGTGACAGCGCTGGTGATGATCACTTTGCGTTTGCTGGACATGGTGTTTCCTTCTCTGTGTCTGAGGTGGTCAGAAGAGCTTGTCGGTGTTTCCGTCAACAGCCATCGCCTGGCCGTTGACGTTGCGGGCCAGTCCGCTCGACAGGAAGACGGCCATGCTCGCGATGTCGGTGGCGTCGATCAGGCGTCCGAGTGAGGACTGTCCGCGGTACAGGGCCGCTACCTCATCCACGGGTCGGCCGACCATGTCGGCTTTGGCCGCGATCACTGCGTCGATGCGTGGCCCGTCGACTGCGCCGGGACAGATGGCGTTGACGCGGATGCCCTCGGCGCCGAGTTCGATCGCCAACGACTTGGTGAAGCCGATGACGGCCCACTTCGATGCCGAATACGGGCTGCGACCGGCCATGCCGAGTCGTCCGGCGGCCGAGGACATGTTGATGATCGATGCCTCGGATGATTTCCGCAGGAGGGGGAGGGCATGCTTGACGCAGAAGAACTGACCATGGATGTTGACATCGAACGTGGCCTTCCACGCGTCCGAGTCGAGTGAGTCGACAGGACCCGTCGGTCCCGCGACGCCGGCGTTGTTCACCAGCACATCCAGTCCGCCGAGGTTGTCGACCACGGACGTCATCAGGGTGCGGACCTGGTCCTCGTCCGACACGTCACTCACCGCAGCGACGAACCCGGCAGCCTTGGCGTTGTCGACCACCACCGGATCGATGTCGGTGACGAAGACGTCTGCTCCCAGACTCTTGAAGCTTGTCGCAATGGCGAGTCCGATGCCTGCCGCGCCGGCGGTGACGAGTACTCGTCGTCCGGAGAAATCGAGGGCGGAAGATGTCATGGTGCACAGGCTCCTTTGTGTTGGGCTGCGTGGTCCGCAGGAATGGGGGTGGTGATGGAGATTGCCGCCCGGCTAGTGCGCGGCGAGGGTGCTCTTGCCTGGGTCCTGGGTGCCCATCTTGAGGCCCAATGTCAGCAACGCTCCGACGGTGCACATTCCGGCGACGAACCACAGTCCGTTGAGTTTGCTCCCGGTCGCCTCTTCCACGAAGCCCATGACGTACGGACCGACGAATCCGCCCGTGAGGCCGATGGTGTTGACGAATGCCAGTCCGGCCGCCAGTGCCTTCCCGCTGAGTCGGGTAGCAGGGTATGTGAACAGAATAGGCTGCAGCGCAAAGAAATTGAACGCTGCGAGGCAGAATCCGATGAGTCCGAGTATCGGACCCCCCACCGCGCCGAGCGTGAACCCTGCTGCGATTCCCACCATGGTGCACGTGGCGATCTTGCGGGACCGGCCACCGGTCGTCGCCAGTTTGGGCACGGTCAACGCGCCGATACCGCAGAAGATCCACGGAACTGCGGTCAGCAAACCGATCTGAATGCTGGTGAGAGTTCCGTACGTGCCGATGATGGAGGGTAGGAAGAAGCTCAGCGAGTACACCGCGACCTGGTGCGTAAAGTAGATCGCGACCACGAGGAGGATCTGGCGGTCCTTGATGATGTCGCGAAGCCGGGAATTACCTGCCGCCTCAGCTCCGGCCTGTTCCTCGGCGGCGATTCGTGCTTCCAGATCTTCAGCCTCTTCGCGAGTGAGGAACGTTGCCTGAGTTGGCTTGTTGGGCAGCTTCTTCCAGACCACGATGGCCAGCAGGCATGCGGGCAGGCCCTCGAGGATGAACATCCACTGCCAGCCGTGCAGGCCGCCGAGGCCGTCCAGGGTCAGCAGTAACCCGCCGAGCGGTGCGCCGATGACATTGGCGATCACGACGCCCAGCAGGAAGACGCCGATGGCCTTGGCCCGATCCTTCACCACGAACCACTGCGTCAGAAAGTACATGACGCCGGGGAACAGGCCGGCTTCGGCGATGCCGAGGAGCATACGGAGGATGTAGAAGGACCATTCTCCTTGGACGAGCGCCATGGAGGCGGACAGCAGGCCCCAGGTGACCATGATGCGCGTGATCCAGAACCGTGCCCCGACCTTGTGCATGATCAGGTTCGACGGGATCTCCGAACATGCATAGGTGAGAAAGAAGAGTCCCGCACCGATCCCGTACGCGGTGGCTGAGATACCGAGATCGATCTCCATCCGGTCCTTGGCCATTCCGATATTGGATCGGTCGATGAACGCCAGAACGTACGCGCCGATCAACAACGGCATCAGTCGCCTGGAGATCACCTTGCTGATGACCTCAGGGGGCCTCTTGGTCATGGACGTCAGAATGTCGGACATAGGGTTTCCTCTGCAGTGTGATGCGTGCGTGAATGCGCGAGTGAGGTCGGAGCTGGGGGAGAATGAGTCCTGTCGTTCTAGTGCGAGTCTGCGATGAGCTGATTGGCCGGCTGGCAGCCGCAGGTTCGGCCCACATGCATGTGGTGCTCGCAGATCACTTCCCGGTACGTGGATCGAGGGTGGGTAATTTGATCGAGCAGAAGCTCGAATGCGCGCTCGGCCATCTCTTTCATCGGCTGGACGACGGTGGTCAGGGAGATCAGCGCGGATCTGCTGTGCGGAAGTCCGTCGCCGCCGACTACGGCCACATCCTCGGGTATCCGCAGGCCCAGCGACAGTGCATGCTCCATGAATCCGATTGCGATCTCGTCGGAGCCGCACACGACGGCGCGTGGTGGGTTCGACGAACCGAGCAGCGACGCCGCGGCGATCCGTCCGCCATCGTTGTCGAGTCGGGTACTGATCTTGCGCATTCCCGAAACGTCGACGCCGGCTTCCGCGGCGGTCCGTACGAACGCCACCTCCCGTTCGAGAGAGGCGGTCGAGAAACGGGGTCCGATTACGGTCGCGATCTCGGTATATCCGTGCGCAAGAACATGGTTCATCAAATCGCTGGCCGCCGCATCGAAGTTGATTCCCACGAAATCGCTCTGATGATGATGGGATCTGCGTGACAGGCAGACATATGGAATCCGCTTCTGGCGAAACACCCGCAGAGCACGAAGATCCTCACGAAGCGAGGCCGCGATGATGACGCCGTCGACGTTGCGTGCAGCAAGCGTGGCGGCCACTTGAGCGAGGGTGTCGGGATCATCCTGTGTGGTGGCGACGAAGACGTCGATGCCCTCTTCCCGGGTGGCGGAGATGATGTGCTGAGCCCATCCCGTGTACATCTGATTGACGATGTTGGGAAGAATCAAACCCACCACGCGAGTCAGTAGCGGATCTCTGCGCGGCCCGCCGACCGGGCGGTATCCCAGTTCGGCGGCCGTCTTGATGATCCGTCGGCGGGTCTCGACGGAAACACCGCCACGCCCGTTCATCACGTAGCTGACAGTGGCGGCCGAGACGCCACAGGCCCGCGCGACGGCAGCCGCCGAGACCTTTCGAGGGGTCGTTGCCGAATCGGCGGTCTCGATCTTCACTGCGCCTCCCTCCGCCGGGGTGATTGGACGATTAAGTCATTTCGTAAGTGACCTCCATTACAGTCGCAACGGCAAACATTAAGCAACGTTAAGTTCGAAGGAATTTTTCGATGCGAACCGAATGTGCACGCCAAGGCGTCATGGATGGCTGGTTCTGCTTACATCTCTGGCCGTATCGATCCAGGTAGAGCGCAAGCTGTTGTCCCTGAGGCACGGCTCGGACGCCACACCGGTCAGATGTAGTGCCAGCCGCCGTGCGCTCGTCCGGTCTCCCGGGTCGAGTGCGCGATGCGGCAGAGGCTGGCCCTGGGGGTCGCTGTGCGAGTTCGAACGAAGCGAGCCGGGGACCCGAGACGATGCACCCACGCCGTGGGAAGAATGGAAGGCGGTCCCATCTGGCGGCTCGGGTTGCCCGGCTTAGGCTGCCTAGCGGAGGTGCTCTAGATGAGGGGCTACCGCAGGCCCGCCCCTATTCGCGTCGGGCGGTCGTGTCCCGCACCTGGATGCCGTAGGGCAGTAGTTCGTTGCGTGGGGGACTCTCGTCGCCGGCGATCCGTTGGAGGATCATGCGGGCGGCTCGTTGTCCCATCAGGTCGCGCGGCACCGTCACGGTGCTCAACTGCAAAGGTCCTGCGCTCGAAAAGCTCATGTCGTCGAATCCGGTCAACGCCACATCTTCGGGCACTCGCTTGCCGATTTCTCGACAGACGTCGAGAACGCCGAGGGCGATGAGGTCGTTACCGCAGACGATCGCGTCGGTTTCGGGGTGTTCGGCGAATAGTGCTCGTGCACGCTGTGCTCCGGAGGCGCGGGTCAGTTCGCCCCACAGATCGGGTTCGTTGATCGCCTGCACGCCCGCTTTGGCGAGGGCGTCGCGGTATCCGCTCATGCGATTGGCGGACACGCTGGACGTGCCGGGACCGCCGAGGATGGCGACCTTGCGTCGGCCGGTGGCGACGGCGTGCGAGGCCATCTCGAACGAGGCGGAGTAGTCGTCGATGCCGACCCAGTCGGAGGGCTCGTCCTCGATCTTGCGGTAGAGCTGCACCACGGGGATGTTCTCGTGTCGGAGCTTGTCGAGGAGCGGCTTGTCGTCGGCGACGAGCGAGGTGAAGATCAGGCCGCTGCAGTTCCGATCGACCTGTGCCAGCGCGACATCTGCCTGACGGGAGCCATCCACGCCAACGTGCGAGACGAACACTTCATAGCCTTCTTCGGCGGCGGCGGCGATCACACCCCCGGCGACCTCGGTGTAGAAGGGGTTCGCGATGTCGGCGAGGAGTAGACCGATCGCTTTCGTGGTGCCCGAGCGCAGTTCCCGGGCTATTCGGCTGGGTCGAAATCCCATCTCGTCGGCGATGGCGAGGATCCGTTGGCGTCGCTCCTCGCTTACTCCTGGAGCCCCACTGAGTGCGTAGGAGACCGCCGCCGACGACACCCCCGCCTTACGAGCGACATCGCTCATCGTCACGCGGCGAGGACGGCCACCGACGCGACGGTCCCCGCTCTGGGGCTGAGTGGTATCGGTCATATCTGACAGCTTAGTCGGTTAAGCACCGAGGGGCGTCGAGACGGACGCACCGTCCGGGCGAGATGCTGATTCGGTTAAGCCCGGCCTAATGCCTGCTTCGTCGAACGTTTCGCCTGGCTGGTGCCGCCGAATGGCGCGCATATAGCCAGATAGGGGCGTGATGTTCCCCTGTGGCATTCCGTGCTTGTGCGCTGGAGCACAACGATGTACCGTTACTTACGCGATTAAGCGAAAGGAGAGCATCGTGAGTTCCACCGTTGACATGAAGAACGAAGAGGCTGTGCCCTACACGGGTCCGAAGCCGTACGGGATGAGTGACGATCTGATCGTTCCGGGTGCGTTGGATCTGGAGTGTGATGAGCGGCTGTGGGTTCCGCAGTCGAAGGACGTGGAGTTCCGGCCGCTGGTGTTGTCGGCGAGCCAGGGTTACTTCGTGAATATCCTGCGGGTGCGCCGTTCGGGGATCCTGTCCCGGCACCGGCATGCCGGGGCGGTGCACGCGTTCACCCTGCGGGGCCGTTGGCATTACCTCGAGTACGACTGGTGGGCTGAAGCGGGCACCTACGCGTTCGAGCCGCCCGGCGACATCCACACCCTCGAGGTCCCCGAAGACGTGACCGAGATGGCGACCCTGTTCCACGTGAGCGGCGCGTACATCTACGTCGACGTCGACGGCAACACCGTCGGCATCGAGGATGTGTTCAGCAAGATCGACAAGGCCCGCGCGCACTACGAGAAGATCGGTCTCGGCGCCGACTACGTCGACCGCTTCATCCGCTGACACTGCGGCGGACACCGCCTGACATGGCGCAACCACACCGAGT
>NZ_JAAOQS010000131.1:0-22161 GCF_011603105.1 Rhodococcus sp. A14
TGTTAGATCGATTATCGGTTTAGACACCGCAACGACACGCAGTATTAGTGGCTACATTTTCGAATCGATTTCCGTCGTCTTCTCAGGTCGATCATGCAATCTCCGCCGAGAGCTACCGCAACTTCGGCCTAGGCTACCCACCCGATCGTGAGCCGTTCATATCGACGATCTCGAACAACGCGTCCGTGTCCCGTCGCCAACATTACGAGCCCAAGCACCGCGCCCCTCATCGGTGTGCGGTGGAGGTGAATTGATATGTTGCCGCATCGACGATCTCGCCGGGCATGATGGAGATCTCGTCGTTCAACCATGCGGTGACCAGCTCGGCCAAGCCGCCCACAAACAGCAGTCCGTTGATTTCACCTTGATGTGGTGGCCACGCTCGGTCTCCGTACATGCGCGTGGCTTCGTCCGCCACCATCTGAGCGAAGCCCCGCAGTGCTGCGCGTCGGTGGGTGCGCAGAGGTTCGGACGCGGCGGATTCGATCATCGCAACACGTCCCTTGCGTGGATCATCGGTGAGGATGGTGACGAACGACGCGATGGCATTTCGTACGCGTTGTTCGATCGTCCCAGTGCTCGCTCGAAGCGCATCCAGTCCGGCCTGACGGACCTCGTCGGCGATGCCGTCCAGGATCTTCTGTAGGAGTTCGTCTCTGCTGGTGAAACTTTCGTAGAAGTATCGCTCCGTCAACTTGGCGTGCGCGCAGATGGCGGTCATGGTGGCGCCGCCCTTACCTGTGGCTGCAAACACGTCCAATCCCGCCTCGAGCAGACTCTCGCGGCGCAGTGCTGCACGTTGGTCGCCGCTCAGGCCAGCGTATCGACGGGGCGTAGGGGGAGTCATGGATCGATATTGACAGACGTGATCTCGATGTCGCAGACTACGCTCATCTGACAGGACGCGCTGTCAGATGAGACGGGAGTTGAGGTTCGTCATGTCCAAGATCCTGGCCGTTCCACCCGCACAGTCGCAGTTGCAACCGGTCTCGGGGCGATCGGGGCTGCCCGGCGTCGGGCATGTACTCGAATACATCCGAGATCCACTCGCATTGATGCAAAAGCATTGGGACCGTTACGGCGAGGTCTCCTGGTTCTCGATGGTCGGTCGGCGTTGGGTCGCAGTCCTCGGACCCGACGCATGCCGGGAAGTGCTGCAGAACAAAGATCGGGCATTCGTCAACGGTGACGGCTGGTCGGTGCTGATCGGCCCCTTCTTTCACGGTGGCCTCATGCTTCTCGATTCGGAAGAACATCTACGACACCGTCGAATCATGCAGCAAGCCTTCACCCGATCGCGCCTCGAGAATACCGTCGACGTTCTCAACCCGGCGATCGATTCGGCGCTCGACGCCTGGACTCCCACCGACGGATTCCGCGCCTACACGGCGCTCAAGACGCTCACTCTCGATCTCGCCACCGACATTTTCATGGGTGGCGCGGAAGGGTCTACCGAGAGCGAGATTTCCTCGGTGAAAAAGGCTTTCGTCGATTGCGTGCAGGCGGCAACCTCGGTGGTCCGCTATCCGGTCCCGGGGACCAGGTGGAAGCGAGGACTAGACGGACGCCGAGTCCTGGAAGACTTCTTCCGGCAATACCTACCGGCGCGTCGATCACACGAAACGGACGACCTGTTCTCCGTGCTCTGTCATATCGAATCCGAAGCAGGACAACGCTTCAGCGACGACGAGGTGGTTGATCACATGATCTTTCTCCTGATGGCCGCGCACGACACCTCCACGATCACCATCGCCACGATGATGCAGTACCTGGGTCAACACCCGCAGTGGCAGGACAGATGCCGGGCGGAGTCGCTCGCGTTGGGGACCCCGGCGCCGAGTTATGCCGATCTCGACGGACTGGACAGCCTCGATCTGGTCATGAAGGAATGCCTGCGGATCGTCTCTCCGGTGCCGGTCATGGCGCGCCGAGCGGTTCACGACACCCAGGTGCAAGGGCACTTCGTGCCTGCGGGAACCTACGCGGCGGTGGTGCCACATTTCACCCACCACATGTCGCAGTACTGGCCCGAACCCGAGCGTTTCGATCCCGAACGCTTCGCGGAACATCGACGTGAAGACAAGGTGCACCGATATGCCTGGGAGCCCTTCGGTGGTGGCGTGCACAAATGCCTCGGAATGCACTTCGCCGGCGCCGAGATCAAAGCAATCATGCATCACCTCCTCCTGCGCTTCGACTGGCACGTCGACGCCGACTACGTCGCCCCACTCAACTTCACGTCCTTGCCGTTCCCCTCAGACGGACAACCTGTCGACCTGCGTTTGCTCGCTACTTCTTGAGGCAAACTGGGGTGGTCTGGCGGACCCTTTAGCTTTAGCTGGGAGTCCGAGCCCTTGTGTGGGCACGCCGCCACGTTCGCCGGCTACACCGGCACCGCCCCGATCGAGGCGTTCTCCGGCGACGTCGTGCGCCACCGTCTTTCCCGCGCCGGAGACCGGCAACCGAACTGCGCCCTGCACACCATGGCTATTACGCAGATCGGTCGAGACACACCCGGCCGCGCGTTATTACCCAACGGAAACGCGCCGCCGCAAAGAGTCACAGGGAAGCGTTGCGCTGTTGGAAGAGGCGGCTCTCGGACGTCGCCTGTCGGCAGCTTCTCCGCGACTCGGCGACAGAGTTGGCGGCAGACCCGGGAGGACACTTGGGGGCGGCTCTATCGCCCTGCGCGGCAGGCTGACACCCCGCACACCGGACCAGTCACTTCCCTGACCCACCAAATTCCACCCTACAACCGGAGCCACAGGTTCGGCTTTGACACAGAGAGCGGGACCACCTCATCGGGTAGTAGGACCGCCAGCGCCGATCCCCATGCCCTCGGCCCGATGTCCGATCAGTTGCCGGCGCGGTGTCCGGAACGTCTGGGCCGCTGCCGTTCCCGGGCGGCACCTGCCGATGACGGTGTGCCGCAACTGGGTGTGGCGGGCCTTCGGCGACCCGGCCGCCGCCAACTTCTCGCCCATCAAGTCGGGACCGCTACTCAAACACGAGGTGCTCTGGGAGACGGGAGCCGGCCTGGCAACCTCGATAGATCCTGCTCGTTGTGGTTCTCATACTGAGCTCGCGGGCGGCTGGGCGGTCATTCTCCGGTGATACCGACCCAGCCTCGAGCGATGCAGGTGCTACTCACCTGTGAAGGAACCCGGACGCTTCTCCAAGAACGCGCTGACGGCCTCCCGGTGGTCGGCGGTGTGATGGGACAGCGGTTGCATGGCAGCGGACAACTCGAGCAAACTATCGAGACTCAGATGCTGGGATTCACGCAAAAGCTTCTTTGCCATCCGCACCGAGTTCGGCGGATTGACCGCTACGCGCTCCGCCAGCCCGCGCGCCTCGTCGAGCAGCTGCTCCGGGGCGACGACCCGGGAGACCAGCCCCCATTCCAGTGCAGTCGCCGCGTCGACGCGGTCCCCGGTCAACGTCATCTCGGCAGCGCGAGCCGCGCCGATCGCGCGTGGCAGCAACCACGCTCCACCGTCCCCGGGAATAATGCCCAGCTTGACGAAGCTTTCTGCGAAGAAGGCTGTGTCGGAGGCGATCCGCATGTCACACATGAGCGCGAGATCGCAGCCGGCGCCCACTGCGGGGCCGTTCACCGCCGCAATCAGGGGGACGTCGCAGTTGTACATCGCCCGAGGTATACGTTGAATTCCCTTCCGATAGCCCTCGCGCTGCTGGTGAGGCTTGCCTCCGAAGAGCCCGCGGCCTTCAGCCATGTCCTTCACGTTACCGCCGGCCGAGAACGCGGAACCGGCGCCCGTCACGATGACTGCTCTGGTCTCATGGCTGGCATTGACAGCGGCCACGCACGCTACGAGCGCGTCGATCACGTCCTCACCGGAGATCGGGTTGCGTTCTTCGGGCAGATTGATTGTCCAGGTCTCGATAACACCGTCGCGCTGGACGAGAACGGGATCATCCATGAAAGTTGCTCCTTGGGTGAGGGTCAATCAGTCACGATGACTGACTTATAGTTGTTGGTCCCGACTTCGGCTGCCGTCCGCAGATTGTTCAGTATCGGCACGGCCGAGATCTCGGAATCAAGGACGGCAACGCCGACTACGCCGTTTCCGCAACATTTGATGGCATCGACGAGTTTCGCGCGTACCTGACACATCCCGACCACGTGAGGTTTGCCGAGGAGTTCGTCTCGGCGATGGCTGAGACCTACTCATCGGTTCAGGTCGAATTCTCCTCCTAGATCCAGGCCGCAGTGGCAGTCCGCCGAGTCGACGTGGTGCCCTACGCTCAGCAGGTGAGCAGAGGGCACCACGTCCAGTTGATCGGGGGCGCCGACGTTCAGTGAGAACCGAGGGTGGTTCCGGCCTCTCGCGCGACCGAGGTGGCCGAACGAGAAGTCGGAGTCGCTCGCCGAACGTCGGTCAGGCCGGCTTCGAGGCTCGTTCGGTCAGAGTCTCACCGCCGATGGCCCAATCGTCCTTCGACACTTCTTCGATCGTCACCCAGACACTTGCCGGTTTCGCTCCTGTCGCATCCACGTATGCAGCGGTCAGCTTCTTCAATAGCTCACGCTTCGCTTCGGCGGATTGGCCGGGGGTCTGGGTCACATGCAACAGCGGCATAGCGTGCTCCTTGAGGGTTTTTGTTGGGAAAGGCACTCGACAAACCACTTCGCTAATCGAGATCAGTTGATCGGCAGGAACCGTGCCACGGCCAAGGGTAACAGCCTTGAGTATCGATTAAAAAGGTTGGGGTGCAACGAATATGATGATACAGGGTTGGTGTGTCGTGTCACTTTAGCTTGCAGTCAAGTAAGTGTCAGATAGCCATTCTTCATTGTGGATAAGACCATCTTCTCCGGGGCCTTCAGAGTTGATGGGCGAAAGCGCGCGGTACGAACACGAGTTGTCTGAGCAATTGTGAAACACCATTACGAGATTGGGCGTGAATCTATGATCGAACTCGATCGCGACTGGCCGCGGCTTCACGTGGTGGCCTCGACCGCCCCGCCGCACTGCGCGACGACGCCGAGGCGCTGCGGGAGGGGTGGCCGACGGCGCGACTTCTGCGAGTCAACGGGCTCGGGCAGGTTCGTCTCACGGAGAAGCATGTGCTGCTGGAACCGGGCTCCGACCGCTACTTCGAGCCTCCCGAGCATGCGGTGCTGCTCGGTGTCTTCGACGGGGACCACGAATGGGCAGTGCGGGGCGACGAAGGTTTCAATGATCGCTTACCTTCCAGGCCGGTGCGATGGCTCGCTTGGATCGAGTTGGACAAGGCGTTCGCGCTGTGGGGCGGACCCCCGCTGGTGTTGCGGATGGACAACGGACCGGAGTTCGTATCCACTGTGCTGCAACAGTTCTGCCGATCGGATCGGTACCTGTTAGATCTCGCCAGGGACACCGTGGAACAACGGACACATCGAATCCTTATACAACCGACTGCGGAAGGAATGCCTCAACCGCAATCACTGGACGAGTCAGCTCGAAGCGAGGGTCGTGATCGGAGACTTCAAGGACGCTAGGACCGTTCGGGCGGCGACCATGTCAGTGAAGCCCACCGACCTTGCGAGCTCACCGGTGAGGGCCCGCATTGGGGAGCGGTGCCAGCGGGCTCCCCTCGTCGAGTAATCGGCCCCGCTACTCCGGCAATACCCCGGAGCCGCGTAGACACGCAACCTCGTTCTCGGAAAGTCCGAGCTCGGCGAGAACAGCGTCGGTGTCGGCGCCGCGGTGGCGAGGGCCGAATCGCACCGAACCGGGGGACTCGGACAGCTTTACTGGTACGCCGATGCCTCGGTACCCGTCGCATTCGATCACCATCTTTCGGTGCCGCACCTGCGGAAGGTTGAGTGCCTCCCCGACGTTGTTCACGGCCCCCGAGGGAACACCGGCCAGTCGAAGTGCGGCGGCCAGGGCCTCGCGCTGCCAACCGCCGATGAGTCCGCCGAGGACCTTGCGCAGCTGTACTGCGTTCGCCATACGATCGGTATTCGTCGTGAACCGTGGGTCCTCGGCGAGCCCGGGCGCGTCCAACGCGTTGGCGAGCGACCGGAACTGCCGGTCGTTGCCGGCACCAATGAAGAACGGTCCGTCACTGCAGATGAACGTCTCGTAAGGACAGATGGTGGGATGGGCGACGCCGGTGCGTTCCGGCGCGACGCCGGTAGCGAACCATTTGCCGGCGTGTGGGTGCAGGATCGACACCGCGCTGTCGAGCAGCGCGAGGTCGACAAGCTGCCCGCGCCCGGTCTCGCGCCGCACGTGCAGCGCCATGAGGATGCCGTTCATCGCATTGAGGCCGGTGATGATATCCACCAGCGGGATCCCGATCCGCATCGCCTCGCCGTCAGCTTCGCCGTTGATACTCATCAGCCCGGACAGTGCCTGAAGCACTGCGTCGTACCCGGGCGCGCCACCAAGCGGCCCGTCGGTACCGTACCCGGTGATCCGGCAGTGTACGAGGCGCGGGAACTCCGCGGCGAGTACTTCGTCGCCCAGGCCCCACCTCTCGAGCGTCCCGGCCTTGAAATTCTCGATCACGACGTCGGCCTCGGCGAGCATTCGGCGCAGGAGTTGCTGTCCTTCCTCGATTCGTAGGTCGACGCTGATGTTGCGCTTGTTGCGGTTGAGCCCGTCGAAGTACGTGCTGTGGTCTTCTCTGACGAACGGCGGGCCCCAACCGCGGGTTTCGTCGCCGGCTGGTGGCTCTACTTTCGTTACGTCCGCACCGTGGTCAGCGAGCATCTGCCCGCACAGTGGTCCGGCGAGCACCCGCGACAGGTCGACGACGCGAATGTCTGTGAGCGCGCCAGTCCGCGGAGGCAGCGCGGCTGAATTGGAAGAGGCGTCCCAGGCGTCGGCCGAAAGGGCGTTGACTGTCGAGTTGGTCATGGCTGCTCATTCTGGTGGGTATTGAAGGGTCGGGCCGGCCGAGGGGGAAGGTAAATCATGACGCCTCTAGGCATCCAATTGAACAGGGAGTGGGGTCGGAAGGCTCCGAGGCGACTAGACATAGATGGACCTGTATTCAAGATAGTAATCCAGCGCCTCAGGGCCGAATTCTCGCCCAATTCCGCTGTGCTTCACGCCACCGAAGGGGGAGCCCATGTCCATCGAAAAATAATTGATCCCCATTGTGCCAGACCTGATACGTGACGCGATATCTAGGCCATGCTCGTGATCCTCAGTAAAGACGACCCCGCCCAAACCGAAGACGGTGTCATTTGCGATACGAACGGCCTCATCCTCGGACTCGTACGGGATAACGGAGATGACAGGACCGAATATCTCCTCCTGCGCCAGTCGACTGTTATTGTCCACGCCTCCAAAAATAGTAGGCGAAACAAACCACCCTCGCGTTAGGCCATCAGGCGGCTCGGCGCCGCCACGGACAAGCTGGAATCCCTCAGACTCCCCAAGCCGGATATAGTTTCTCACTCGCTCTCGGTGTTGATCGCTCACCATCGGGCCCAAAGTGACCGCGTCGTCAAGCGGGTCCCCCATCGCCAGATCATCCACATAGGCAGCCAGGACATCTAGAACTTCCTGGGAACGACCATGGGGAACCAAGATACGGGAGTTTGTGGTGCATGTCTGCCCCCCGTTCTTGAACACAGCGTCGTCCAGGCTCCTAGCGAAGACATCCAGGTCCGCATCAGGGAGCACAACGGCCGCCGACTTGCCACCGAGCTCGAGCGATACCCTCTTAAGGGACCGGCCTGCCGCCTCGCCTATCGCCTGCCCTGCAGCCGTTGACCCGGTAAATGCAATCTTGTCCACACCCGGATGGGCCACAAGGGCCTCGCCCGCGCGAACGCCACCAGCAACAATGTTGAGGACTCCGGGCGGCAGACCTGCATCTTCCGCTGCTTCCCCGAGCACGTAGGCGTCAAGCGCAGTTTCGGGGGCTGGTTTCAAAACGACAGTGCACCCAGCGGCGAGAGCAGGAGCGATCTTGGCCATAGCCAGCAACTGAGGATAGTTCCACGCAACGATTGCACCAACAACACCGACTGGCTCTTGCCGCACAATGGTGTGCCCCTTCTTGCTGGGGCGGCGAGTCTCAAAAGTCCGTGCCTCGGCGAGCTCAGCCATTGAACGCAGTATCGCTACCGGGGCCGCAGCGTTACTGATAATCGATAAAGGCCAAATCATGCCATTCTGCTGACTGACCAAGCGCGCGGTGGATTCTCCTCGGCGCTCGAGGCTATCGGCGAACCGCCGCATAGTCTCGGCCCGTTCGTGCGGGGTGGAACGCCCCCAGGGGCCGTTGTCGAGTGCTGCCCGCGCGGCCAAAACAGCTTCGCCAATCTCCGAAGGACCACCCATTGCGGCAACGCCCAGCGGCCGCTCGGTTGCTGCTTCTGCAATAGTAAATAATTCTGGGTCGACAGCCTCTCGCCACTGACCGTTAATATAAAACTGTCTGCGGTCGGCGCCACCGGCTGGGGGCATAATGTAACCTCTCTAACGTGGTCATATACCTTGTCTTCCAAGGTTGCTTGCGAAAGACGATTACGGTCAATACGCTGCCGCAGCCAAACGAAGGGCAAAGCGCTGGAGCGTCTACAGTTGAAGCGAATGACTAGATGACTGCTCGGCACCGTACCGATCGGACCGTCTCGGGCCCGATCGAACTCCGTACGGACGGCCCACATCTAGGGAGATCAGGCCGGCCTACTGTGCGACGCCACGTCGATTCACCTGCGCGGTGCGGACGGTGCCTTGTGACTTACCTTCACCGAACTGCTCGAGAGTGGTCGCATTGCAAAACATGTACAGCACATCCAGGTCTGATCCGCCGAACGTGCACGCAACAGCCCAGGCGTCAGGCACCAGAACGGAATCGGTGATCTCGCCGCTCTCCTCAACGCGATAGAAGCCGCTCTCCGGACCGTTGGTCAGGCCATTGCCGAACCAGACGCCACCTTCGGTGTCCAGTGCAATCCCGTCAGGGTGCATGCTCTCGTCGAGTTGTGCCCACACTCGGAAATTAGTCAAAGAACCATCGGCGTTTACGTCAAAAGCATCAATCCGGTGACCGAAAGTCTCCGCGAGGAGCAAAGTTCGACCGTCCGCACTAAGAGCAGCTCCGTTCGGGAATGTCGCATCGCCTTCAACTCTGCTTACGTTGCCCTCGGGTGTTACGTGGGCCAAAGTTGTTGCCTTCGGATCCTCAGCCCCGAGGTCAAAGCCAAAGTTACCAATGTAGGCATGTCCGGACGGCGATACCAGCATGTCGTTTGCCATTCCGCGGGCGATATGCGCGATATCGGCGTACTCGCTGACGGATCCGTCGGACGCGATTCGCACAACCTTCTTCTTCGTCGGATCCAAGAGGACCACTAAGACCGATCCATCCTGTAGGAAACCGAGCCCAGACGGTGACTCTTCGAGCGTCGCGAATGCAGTGTGGCTGCCGTCCTCTTCGAAATGAAGGACGTGCTTGCCAAAAAAGTCGCTGGCCCATAGTCGACCATCGTGCCAGCGCGGTGCTTCGAGGTAGCCATGCCCACTGGATATTGTCTGCAGTGAATGGTTCTTCATTGCCTGTCCTTTCGGTGGTAGACCTAGGCGCTAGTCACGCCTCAAATTGCACTACGGTGTATTTCGCCGCGAACTTGGAGAGCAGCTCCTTTGCGCGAATATGAGCAGGATGCACGTCGTACTCGGCATAGCCTGTTGGATCATGAAACGCAGCGGAAATCCCGTAGTCGCTGCTCACGTCGCGCGAACTGATGTCTCTTCCATGAGCGTAGGCATGTAGCAGTTCTGTACATTCGGCGGACAGCTGATCAAGCGCAATTGCGAAAGCCGATATATTCGAGTCATCGATCGGCCGGGTCCATGATATAGCGACCAAGTGATGAAAAGTCATGACACGGTCAGCCCATCGGTATATCCGGACTCCTTTTCCTTCTGCCAGAACTGCAAGTATGTCGGCACGCCGTTTAGATACTGCAGCATCTGCATTTTCTTGCCCGGAATGTTGCCCCCGTTATACCAAGACTTCGCCCGATTGAATAGCGCCGTGTCGTCGGTCTCGTTGATGTGCGCGGTCCAAGCTTTGTCCGCTTCAACTGTCGATTCGAAACGGGTGAGTCCGTTTGACCGAAGAAATTCGAAAAAGTCGACCATGACCTCGCCCTGAAGCTCGGCGTTCGTGGACCCGTTCGCAAATGCAGCAGGACTCTGGGGGCCGTAGACGAAAATGGCGTTCGGGAACCCGGCTGTGACTGCTCCGAGGTACGCGTCTACGCCCTGGCTCCATTTGTCACGTAAAGTGACGCCATTCGCGTTCTGAACGTCGATCGAGGTTAGTGCGCCGGTGTTGTTGTTGAAGCCTGTAGCGAGAACGATAATGTCAAACTCGCCGTGCTCGACTCCGTCGGCTGTGCGAATCCCAGTTTCGGTGAATCCGACGATCGGGGTCTCTTTGGTGGAGACAAGAGAGACGTTCGTCTGATTCATCACCTCATAATAGTTTTGATGGAGGGCCGGCCGCTTGGCTCCGAAGGGATGAGGGGCGATTTCTGGGACCAGCAGCTCTGCTTTGGCTGGGTCTTTGATCTGGGGCTTGATCTTGTTCTTCCAGAACTCATATGTCAGCGCATTTGTTTTGTCATTGAATAGATAGTCCGAGAAATTTCCCAGCCAGAATGCGAATCCGCCCTGATTCCATAGGCGCTCAAAGACAGCATTGCGCTCGTCCTCTGGGGTTTCGACACCGCTCCGGGGGTCAAAGTCGTAGTCGATCGCTGCGTGGGTTTCGCGACATTTCGCGGCAACCTCGGGCATTTTGTTCTTGAGGGCGGCTTGTTCCTCATCATCCAAGTACTTCTGTTGCATAGGCAACGAAATATTCGGAGTGCGCTGGAAAACCGTGAGGTTTTCGACTACTGGGCCTGCTTCCTGCACTACCTGAACAGCGCTTGCGCCAGTTCCGATAATCGCGACGCGCTTTCCCGTCATGTCCAGATCGGAACGCCATCGGGCGGTGTGAACCAGTTCTCCTTGGTACGCATCCATATCTGGGATGGATGGTGTGTAGGGTTCCGTGGTCGACCCTGTCGCGAACACCACAAACCTTGCCCGGAAAGTGGCTCCGTCCTGTGTTTCGAGGTTCCACATCCGCTGCTCTTCGTCGAACGTCGCGCCCACGACCTTAGTGTTGAATCGACTGTCCTTGCTCAGGTCCAGTTTGGAATCAACATAATTGAAATAGCTACGCATTTCCTCATGATCGGGGTACATCTGCGAGAAGTCCCAATCCTTCCAGAGGTATTCGTCAGTGAACTGATATACCGGTGCGTGGCTGTCCACCCTTGCTCCCGGATAGCGATTGAGGCTCCATGCCCCGCCGAAACCGCCACTGGCTTCAAGGAGGATCACAGAGAATCCCCGGTCCCTAAGATGGCGTAGCTGATAGATGCCACCGAAACCACCACCGACAACGATGACGTCATAGGTAGGTGTTTCCGCAGACTGTGCCAGGTCGTTCTTTGGAGCGTGGATTGCGGTCATCGATTTGGACCTTTCGAACGCTGAGATGGGGCAGGGTTGCCGCTCGCTGTAGCCCTCTGATCGGAGGTGATTAGAGGACCGAACGAGCTGGAGGGGAGCGAGACCTGGAACCTGTGTGACTGCGACCAAGTCTCGCTTGGGATGTGGTGTACACCATAGGCTTCAGCCTTCAAGTCCGCAACTAAAGAGAATAATTCATAACTACGTAAAACACGGACGCTTCAGTAGTGTTTTGCTGCGTTGGCCGCGCGGCGATGGCTGGAGCGGCGAGCACGATGGTCGGGTACGCCTCGATCGACTCGCGGGTGCGGTGGAAGACCGGTCAGGCCTTCAGTTCGGACTTGGCGAGGCGGAAGAACTGCTCGACTTTCCGCAGGGTGTGATAGGCGGCCACGACCGCCTTTCCGACCATCGCGGTCGGCTCGATGTCGGTGACGTAGCCCTTGTGGCCGGCGGACTGGCGGGCCCGCTCGATTGATGCCTCATCCAGGATGACGCTCTGTCCGGTGACCTTGACGGATCGTTACCTTCGTAGTGGTTCTGCCCGGTCGCCTACGCACTGGGTGCGGTCGATCTGCGCGTTAGTGGTGCGCCGGTCGCGTTGGCGCGCTGCCACTTTTAGTGCCACACCACCCTGCGGTCGCGCCGGTCAGGGCCCTGGCCCATCGAGCGGGTCAGCTCCGCGGTGTCACCTTCGGCGATAGTGTTACCGCGGCGGCCGAAGTGATCCTCGAGTTCCCTGGTGGCCTTGGAGGTTCAGGAGGCGACGATGAACGACAGCCCCGCAGGTTGGCGTTGATCGTGTTTCGGGGGGTGCCTGGACGCCGATGTCTTCGAGCGCCCGGTCGTGTCGAGTTTGCTGTTCGGCTCGATCAGTCCGGGCGCACACTAGCGACTTTGAATGTCTCATCGCCGATCTCATCGAACCCCAGCGCCTAGTACGTCCCGGCCAGGTCGGCCCACAGGACCTCGCTGGAGCGCGAGCGCACCACCGCATCCCCGCCGCGCGGGCCTGCGACTCCGGCTCCAGCTCGAGACGCGTCTGATCAGCGTCGATCCTGCCCCTGGTCACCGCCATCAACGTCGTGAGATCGCCCTCGGTATGAGCGAACCCGATGTGCTCGACTAACCTGCGGGTCGCCTCGCCCCGCGCGTTCTTCGCCGCACCGGGAACGACCTCAGTGGCACGAAGCTCTCCTGTTGGGGGAGCCCCAGCACCAGCCGTTGGAGTCACTGCTCTCGAGCTGTCGGCCGCTCTGTGGGCGCTCGCGCATCACACCGAGGTCCACCGGGCAAACGCGCCGGCAAGTATCAGGGGCGTCGACACGAGAGATCGCGTTCGTCCTACGTGTGTGAGAACGTTCGTGCACTCGGCATTCGCACGGAGTCGCGCGCCTAGCGGTCAGCGAAAGCCCCACTCCTCGGCGTGCCGGAGACAGATCTTAGCGAGCTCGTCGCGCCGCTCTATGATCGTCTCGCGAACGCCGACCACACCGAGTGTGGCGATGGTTCGGCCGCGTTCCCGGAGAGCCACCGACACGCCGTCACCGCGTTCGACAGCCACGCCCGGGGCTGCACACACGCCGGTGGCCCGTAGTGCCTCGAGGGCGTAGAGGAACTGCTCGATGTAGTCGGCGTCGGCCACCGGGCGGGAGTTGAGGTAGGCCCAGATGTCGCGCTGCTCGCGGTCGGCCAGTAGCAGCCACCCCGCGGACGTGCGCAGCAGGGAGCGCCGCAGGCGGTTCTCCGCCAGGTACGCGTACTCCGGTTCAGAGGAGACGTGGTCAACGTAGAACAGGTCGTCGCCCACCGAGGTGGACAGCGCGATGGTCAGTCCGGCCTCGGCGTGCACTTGCTGGAGCTGTTCGTGACTTATCGACGTGACCGGGGGGCGTCCCGCGATGACGTTGAGCAGGTAGGGCGCTGTACCGAGGGTGTAGATACGGTCGCGCTCGTCGAGGTAGCCGACGGCGACGAGACCGTTGAGCAGCCCATGCACCGAACTCACTGGGGCGTTGAGAGCCTTTGCCACGGCCGTGAGGGTGAGACCGGCACCGGAGCGGGCGACGAGCTCGAGGATTGCCGCGACCCGGTCGATCATGCGATGGCGGGGACGCTCGGGAACCTGCTCGAAAGGTACGGCTCCGGCGGCCGGAGAAGTTTCCGTCATTGCGAAAGCGTAGCAATGGCATCCGAGCTCAATAGATAGCGTATATACGTAGTCTGCTTCGCTATTGTGTATCTCTGGCGTTTCTGGGACACTTTCCAAGTGATGCGGGGCATCCTCCGCGGCAGGGCGACCCCGCGGTCTGGACTGACCCTTGATTTGACTGTGCGCACTCCCCGAACAGCGGCACAGTCGACCCCGATCGCCCGGGCGCCGCCCGGGCAGGACTCATCAGGAGGTCCCATGAGTTCGACTCTCGCGCCACCTACCACGGTGGCGACCGATGAGATGAACGCCCTGCGTGCCGAGGTACGCGCGTTTCTCGCCGAGGAGGTCGACGCCGGGCGGCTCATACCCTGGATCGACACCTGGCTCACCCGCTGGGACGAGGACTTCACCCGACGCCTCGCCGAACGCGGCTGGGTCGGGATGACGATCCCCACGGAGTTCGGTGGCCGCGGCCGAACCCACCTCGAGCGCTTCGTCGTCACCGAGGAACTGCTCTCCGTGGGCGCCCCCGTCGCCGCGCAGTGGGTCGCCGACCGACAGATCGCCCCGTCCCTGCTTCGCTACGGTACCGAGGAGCAGAAGCACGAGTACCTGCCCCGCATCGCCGCCGGCGAGTGCTGCTTCGGCATCGGAATGTCCGAACCGGACTCCGGCTCCGACCTGGCCAGTGTCCGCACCAAGGGCGTTCAGGTCGACGGCGGCTGGCGGATCACCGGGACCAAGGTGTGGACCTCCGGGGCCCAGCACGCGGAGGCCTTCATCGCGCTGTGCCGCACCGAACCGCTCGACACCTCGCACCGTCACGCGGGTCTGAGTCAGTTCATCGTCGACCTGCGCAGCGAGGGCGTCACCATCCGGCCGATCGTCTCCCTCTCGGGGGACCACCACTTCAACGAGGTCGTCCTCGAGGACGTTTTCGTGGCGGACTCAATGGTCTTCGGCACCCTCGGTAACGGTTGGGAACAGGTCAACTCCGAGCTCGCCTTCGAGCGCAGCGGCCCTGAACGGTTCCTCTCCTCGTTCCGCCTGTTCGCCGCGGAGATCGGTGCGATCTCCACCGGAGCCCTGCCCGAGCGCAGCGACCTCGGCCGGACCGTGGCCCGGATGGCCGGACTGCACAACCTCAGCCAGAACATCGCCGGCGCGTTGCAGCGCGGTGAACCCGCCGACACCCCGGCAGCCCTCGTCAAGCTGCTCGGCACCGTCACCGAGGGTGACATCGTCGACACCGTCTCCACCCGGCTCGGCGACGAGCTGGCACCCGGTTTCGCCGGCACGAACGGCACCGCCGCGGTCGCCGAGATCCACGGCCTGCTGCGCGCGGGCCTCCACCAGCGCCCGGGCTTCACGCTCCGCGGCGGCACCAACGAGATTCTGCGCGGCGTCATCGCGCGGGGACTGGGGATGCGCTGATGACCACCGCCACGACCGTCGACCTCTCCGTCGACGAGGACCTGCAGGCGATGCTCTCCGACGTCGTCTCCGGTTTCTCCGGCCCCGACGTCCGGCCCGACGCCGACGCCGTGTGGTCGACACTGCGGGAGGTCGGCGTCGCCCGGCTCACCGCGCCCGAGGACGCCGGGGGCAGCGGAGCCGGCTGGGCCGAAGCCGCCGCGCTCCTGCGCACCGCGGCTGCCGCCGGTGTGGCCGTCCCGTACGCCGAGACTGACCTGCTGGCCGGGCCGCTCCGGCGCGCCGCCGGGATCGACGACTCGTCCGACTCCACCGCCACCGTCGCGCTGCTCGATTCCTCGGGGACCGCGCACGGTGTCCCGTGGGCCGGTGCCACCGCCACCGTCGTGTGCGTGCGCCCCGCCGGCGATACCCACGAGCTCGCGGACGTGCCAACCGACCGGTTGACGATCACTACCATTGAGGGCATCTCGGCAGTGCCGACCGGCTCTGTCACCGTCGGTGAGGGCATCTCCTGGTCACCCGTATCCACCGCGGCCGTCGAGGCGTACGTCCTGCGCGGCGCGCTCGCCCGCGCATTGCAGTGCGTCGGCGCGATGGACGGCATGCTCGCCTCGGCGATTGAGCACACCACCGCCCGCAGCCAGTTCGGTCGCGCCCTGGCGAAGTTCCAGTCCGTGCAGAACCTCGTCGTCGACATCGCCGCCGAGTCCGTGCTGGCCCGCGCTGCCGTGGACACCGCGCTCGCCGACGCCCTCACCGACGACCTCGACGGCGAGCTGTCCCAGTTCCGCGTTGCGGTCGCGCGCAGCGTCGTTTCGCAGGCCCTGGCCGTGGCGGTGCGCAACGTCCACCAGGTGCACGGCGCGATCGGGACCACCCACGAGCACACCCTGCACCGGGTCACCCTTCCCGCCCTGCAGTGGCGCGGCGAGTTCGGGTCACCGGCGTTCTGGGAGGGGTTCCTCTCCCGCGCGGCCATTGTCGGCGGCATGGACGGCGCGTGGCCGATGGTCGCCGAGGGCGCCCGCGTCGAGGACGCCGCGAGCCGGTACCTCGACGCCGTGATCGCAAGGTCCGTGTCATGAAAACGGAACCGCCACGATCTCCTCCGCAGCCGAGCCTTCAGCTCCCTACTCGAGGCCGAACACAGAAGCCGACCACAGCCGACACCCTCACACCTCCGCCCAACCCGCCCACACCGAACCGATCCACCACCGCGGCAGCCGCGACATCGATCGCCGCCACCACGTCACCACACCCGGTGCCGGGGCAGCTTTCGGGATCTGCACATCGACCCCCGCGGACACGGCTACAGCGGGCTTACACGTCGAAGATCAACGACACGCCGATCAGTGGGGAAACCTCAGGCAGCAGCACGAAACTCCGGAAAGGAACCCGTGCTCGTTCCATATCCCTCGCCGCCGTCGCCGGCCCACAATCCTGGGGGTACCTCCCGCTCGCGGGGGCGATCTCGCGTTCTCCGGAAGCCGTGACGCTCGGCGGTTCGGATCGTCACCGGCGTAGCCCGGCCGTGGTGGTCAGCGGCCGCCCGGGGTACTGGGGACATGTCGTGCCGGTTCTGTGAGCCCGAGGGGGTCATAGTGGAACGTGATGTGAACACGACGAAAGGAAGATCGTGGACCATAGCGCGCTGTTGACCGACGCCTTCGATCGCATTCAGGAGACCGTGCATTCCACGCTGGCCGATCTCCCCGCCGACGCCCTCACGTTTCGGGTGGACGCGAAGGCGAACACCATCGCCTGGCTGATCTGGCATCTGACGCGAGTGCAGGACGACCACGTCGCCGGTGTCGCGGGCACCGCGCAGGTGTGGACGTCCGGCGGGTGGGTGGAGCGCCTCGACCTCCCGTTCCCGGTTGCCGACATCGGTTATGGGCACTCCGCGGACGAGGTGGCGAAGGTGCGGACCGGCGCCGACCTCCTGCGGGGGTATCACGATGCCGTACACGACCGCACCGTCGACTACGTCCAGTCGATCGGGCCGGACGACCTCGACCGGATCGTCGACGAGAACTGGGATCCGCCAGTCACTCTCGGTGTCCGGTTGATCAGCGTCGTCTCCGACGATCTGCAGCATGCCGGGCAGGCGGCATACGTCCGCGGCATCTACGAGCGCCGCTGAACCCGCGACGACGTCTCGTTGGCGGCGAGCCACGCCTCCACTCGCCGCCGGGAGCGTCGGCCGACGCGTTCGCGGACGGCCGGACTCACTCGGGCCGCACCGTGCAGCGTCCCGTTCCCCACCAGTGCCAGCGGAGCGAACCAGGCGGGCACGACCGGCAATCCGAGTTCTCGCATGCCGCGCTTGCCGGAGAACATCCGCTGGATGCTGAGCAGGCGCTGGCGGTTGAGCCGCCGTCGCAGGGACTCTGCGTGCGGGTAGTGGAACGTGGCCCACGACTTCTGCAGTGAGTCGGCCAGCACCCTCGAGTTCTCGTCGGGGCCGGGAGCGAACATCCCGATCTGGCACATGTTGCGGCGTCCGGTGTTCTCGTCGTCGACCAGCCAGTGCTCGTCGATGCCCATCAGCCAGCCGATGTACCGCCACAGATGCATGACGTCGCGGCCCTCGTCGGCGGAGACCCACACCCCCAGCGACCGGAGTCCGACGAGGAACGTCGTCGAGAAGAGGGCGAGCGTCCCGGCCTGATCCGACTGGTTGATCGGCATGCCCCAGTCGGACACGTCCCAGCTCTCGTCCCGCAGCAGGGTCAGGTTGACGAACGCGTGCATCAACCGCACGTGGACGGACAACTGCCAGCCCCGGCGGTCGCGATCCATGCCGCCGGGCAGGACGCACTCGTACCACCACCGCACGGTCTCGGCCACGCGCTGACCAGCGCCGTCCCCGACCAGCCTGCCGGTGGCCACGAGTTGGCGGGAGGTGGCGGCGCTGCGGTAGCCGTTCATCAGCGAACCGGTCGCGAGCAGGTCGAGTCCGGTCATTCCGCTGCGCAGGCAGACGGCGGCCCCGTGCTCGAGGCGCCGGTCGTCGACCCACGACGGCCGACGGTCCACTGCGTCGAAGAAAGCGACCAGCGGCGGCGCCGCGTCGGGCACGCTGCCGATGCCGTCGGAGAGTGCCCGGGAGAACTGGGCCATCGTCACGGTCTTGTCGACGAGGACGGCCCGCGCCAGTGCGGCACCGATCTCGTCCTGACGGACCACCGCCCGGGCGTGAAGTTCCCGCTCCGCCGGGGTGGGTGCCGGGTCGCCGTGCACGAATCGCGACAGCGTCCGCATCGAGCGGCGACCCCACTCCGAGTCCATGTCGAACCGCCGCGGCGGCGTGAAGTCGGAGAAGCCGGGCGCCGACTCCCGGGACTGGGTTTCTGTCATTGCGGTGCACTCGATTCGGTAGTCGAGAAGGGGGGGCTTTGTGCCTCGGCCCCCGCTCGAGGGGCTGTGAGTTACAGTTCACCTCACCTAATCGGACGGGTACAAGTCGCATTGTGGGGCAGATCGGGAGGGTTCAGCGAATGGGCACTGGCCAGCGAAAAGACCCCTCTCAGCAGCGGTCGCAGGAGACGGTCGCGCGCATCTTGTCGGCAACTGGTCAGGTTTTGCGGGCCAAGGGGTACACCGGCTGCAGCACGAACGCCATCGCGGAGGCCGCCGGCATCTCGAAGGGGTCGGTGTACCAGTATTTCGCGAACAAGGACGAGATCATCGAGGTCCTGATCGACAAGATCATGGAGGAAACCACGGCTACGTTCGGGACGCAGCTCGAGCACGCCGTCGCGAAGGGCACGTTCCTGAAGGACGCGGCCCTGCAGTCCCAGCTTCTCGCAGTCCTGGACAGGTATCGCGACATCCTCGGTTCGCTGCTCAACGACGCGCCGCACGTGGCCCTCACCGCTCACCGTTCGGTCCGCATCGAGGAACGGTGCCGCGACCTGTTGCGTACGTATGTGACGTTGAATCCGTCCGCGATCGGTCCGGGGGTCGACCTCGACGCGCTGCTGCTGGTGCTCACCGTCAGTTACCGGGAGGTGAGCCTCGAATACCTCCGCCGTGACCTCCGCGACCGGCGAAACGAGCTGGCCACCGTCCTCTACGACATGACGATGGGCGGCCTCGCCGGGCGTGCGACACGCGGGGTGTAACGCGGAGGGGGCTTCGGGAGACATACCTAGTGAGCCCATGGCGCTGTCGGACCCCGACCCGGCAGCGTCAGGGGCCTTCTTTTTGCGCTCCTACCGCCGCCGCCCGGTCGGCGACCCGGCACCTCCAGCCACACGACCCTTTCGAGCGCGCGCAGATCGCTCTCGATCCGCCGGAACAACTGGTACACGGCGATGAAGGCGAAGATGCCGCCCAGACACAGCGCGCGCACCGTCGCGTTCACGGCGTCGCCGGTGTTTACACCGACGAAGCTGAGTCCGGCGACCCCGATCAACGGGACGGCCGCCGCGACGGCGAGGTACCGCGGCATGCCCCGGCCGAGGGCCCGGATGTTGCGGCCGTCGCTTCCGCGCAACTCGCCGTGCGACAGCAGGATCGGGTAGAGGCACCGCACCGCGTAGAACGTCAGGATGAAGAAGGGGTAGGCGAGCGCGACCGCCCCGCACACGGCGAGGGACGCGAG
Organism: Rhodococcus sp. A14; assembly: GCF_011603105.1. NCBI lineage: Bacteria > Bacillati > Actinomycetota > Actinomycetes > Mycobacteriales > Nocardiaceae > Rhodococcus > Rhodococcus sp. A14. Next base: position 19,709 of record NZ_JAAOQS010000131.1, read on the forward strand.
GAGTTGCGTGTATGCGCCCAACGAAATCCCGCCGGCGGTGATCTCCAGGGCGACCGGGTAGGCGACGCCGGCGACGACCCACAACCCGAAGCTGACCACGACCGCGCGATGGCCGAGTCCGAGCGTCGTGGCTCGCGCCTTCTCCAGCACCTCGGAACTGTAGGTTCTGCCGTTTCGGAGTCCTCGCGGCACCGTGAGCGCGAGTCGACACCAGTAGACGATGAGCACTGCGCCCAGCGGGAATGCGATCCCGCCGATCACCAGGTGCACGAACTCGAGATCCTGCTGCGCCTCGACGGGCAGCGTCGCGATGATCAGCACTTTGTTGTAGTAGTAGTTGTATCCGGCTGCCAGCAGGTTCGGGATGCCGACGGCGGCGATCACGATCGGAAGAGCCCACCGCCACATCGTGGACCGCACGCTTCCCGGTGCCGGGTCGACGAGATCGCGGGCGTGCGGGTCGAGGCACAGCGCGAACTGCCGTGTCAGCTTCCGGCCACTCGACCACCGGTCGTCCCGGTCGGGTGCGAGCGATTTCACCAGGATGCGCCGCAGCGCGGCGGGACAGTCCTCGGGGAGCGCGGATCGTTCCGGGTCCACGCCCCGGCGTCGGGACTCGAGAAGAGCCTGAGGCGTCGGCGGGGATGTGGTCCCGTCGTCGTCCGGGAAGGGCCGGGCCCCGGTCAGCAGTTCCCACAGCATGACGCCCAACGCGAAGATGTCGCTGCGGGTGTCGAGGTCGGAGGCGGTCCGGTGGGTGCTCGGGTCGATGACCTCGAGCTGTTCGGGCGACATGTACGCGACGGAGCCGCCGATGAATCCTCCGGCGCCGCGATTCTCGACGCTGTCGCTCGAACTGACGTTGAAGTCGGCCAGTTTGGGGATGCCTTCGAGTCCCAGCAGTACGTTCGCCGGTTTGATGTCGCGGTGCAGGACGCCGTGCGCCCGGGCGTAGTCGAGTGCGTCGGCGAGCCGCAACCCGATCCACGCGACCGTCTCCGGCCACGACAGTGCGGCGATCTCGTCTCGAACACTCGAATACTCGGGCCGGATCTCGCCTCTCTCCTCGAGGATCCGGTCGACCGAATCGAGCAGCAGCTGTCCGGATCGCTGCTTGGGCGGGGTCTTGCGGACCAGCCGCACCACGTCGAGGAGCGTGCCGCCGGGCACATATTCCATGAACAGCACCCGCAGCCGGCGGTCCTCCAGCACCCGCTGGTCGTAGACGCGGACGATGTACGGGTGGTCGAGCTGCGCGAGTGTCTGCGGCTCGTTGCCGATGTTGCGGGAGATCTTCAACGCCACCCACCGCTGCATCGAACGCTGCCGGGCGAGGAACACCCGCGCGAACGCGCCGTGACCGAGTTCCATCATCAGGTCGAAATCGTCGAGGCGCTCACCGACGTCGAGGTCGTCGCCCGGACCGAGTTCCGCGGTGATGGTCCGCCGGTCCATGCGGCGGTCGTGTTCGAGGAGGGTCTCGAACCGGGCCGCCTGCTGCGGATACTCGGCGACGTACTCGGCGGGATCGACGTCGGCGCCACTCTGACGGCGGACCCGGTACTCCAGGTAGACGAGTTCCGGTGGCAGTGGTTCCGCGAGCAGCTCCGGGAATTCGAGGCAGTAGTCGGCGATGCGCTTCGGGCTCCCCGACCGCAGCCACCGGTACTCGAGGTCGACCTTGATCAGCTCGATCAGCGCGGCCCGCCTGATCGCAGCCGTGTCGGGGAGATATTCGGTGAGCTCGGCCGGCGAACCGGAAGACTCCCAATCCGCGACCAGGCGCTCGACCCCGCTTTCCACGACGAACACCGATTCGGCGCCCGACGTCGTCGTCGACGGCAGCTGAGTGTCCTGACCCAGTTCGGTGGGCGGCCCAGACGCGACTGTCGAATCACTCGGCGGGCGATCGTTCATGGCGGTCCGATTCCGGGCGGTGCAGATTCCGGGAGGTGCAAAGGGGATGTACTTGCCAGGGTATTCCTGACGGTGCGTGCTGGGTACGGAACAGCGGGCCGGCCTTCACGGGTTCCCGGCGGGTCCGGAACCAGTGCGAGGGGTGTTCACCCATGGCGAGCAATGATGTGGTCCTTGGTACCTCCACGAACTGAACGGGCAGGTAATCACGCTCGAGGGCCCTTCATCACCTCTGATTCCGCCCCGAGCATCTCGATGGAGCCCCGCTCCACCAAGTCACATTCACGACCAACGGACCAGAACTGAGAGATTGCGTGTGGGGTCAGGCACTGTGTGCGTAGTCAGTTCGCTCTGGTCGCTGCGGTAGGACTGCTCGTCAGAGGAAGTGGAGTGTGCAGAGAGCGCTTGGCGCGTGCGAGTGAGCGCTGTGCGGCGGCGGTGACGGCTTCGGCGGTGAAGCCGAACTCGCGGAACAGGGTCTTGTAGTCGGCGGAGGCGCCGAAGTGCTCGATGGAGACGATTTCGCCTGCGTCGCC
>NZ_JAAOQS010000132.1:0-21204 GCF_011603105.1 Rhodococcus sp. A14
AGCTCGGTACGGACACCCGCGCAACCTGCGCTCATCCCGAACCAATCTGCCCACCCACCGCCGGCCCAATCGACTCCGGCGCACCCTGGCAACGATCCCGATTGGCAATACAGACCCACGCTCCTAGGCGGCGTGCGGTTCTGCGAGGCGTAGCGGGGGTTGTGGGGTCTTGTGGAGCGCAACAACTTTCGCTACTGAGAACACATGTTCGATATGGGGGTATTCGATCGGGGCGTTCGGGAGACCATCTGCTGTCTCGTCGACGGGGAATCCGATGTGGGTCTGGTCGAGTTGATGACCGACCTCCATCGCAGTGAGTCGGTGGTGGCCGAACGGAAGCTGGCGGCGATCGCCGAGCTCTTCGTGCGCCGCACTGCCGAGGTCGAGTCCGACGGGGCGTGGACGTCGACCGCGCACGAAGTGGTCGAGGCCGAGATCGGTGCCGCGCTCACCATGGGGCGAGCGGCGGCGGGTCGGCTGATCGGTCTGGGCATGTCGCTACGTACCCGGTTGCACGCCACGCGCGAGGCCATGGCACGTGGTGATCTCGACATGTACCGGGTTCGGCTGATCGAGGACGCGACGGCAAACGTGAGCGACGACTGGATCGGCGAGGTCGAACATCAACTCCTCGAACAGGTTCTGGCCCCGCCGCGCTCCGGTGGAACCGGGTTGACCGGCCGCAGGCTCACGAACGCCGCCAACCGCATCATCGCGAGGCTCGACCCGGCAGGGGTGCGCGCCAAGCGGGAGAAGGCTCAGGCGGACAGGTTCGTCGGAGTCTGTGCTGCAGAGGACGGCATGTGCCGAATCCTCGGTTCCGTTCCCGCGGCGCAGGGCCGTGCATTCGACGCGCGATTGCGCGAACTGGCAAACACCGTGTGTGCGAAAGACCTTCGAACATACGAACAGAGGCGGGCCGACGGATTGTCCGCGCTCATCGACGGGGCCGGGTTCGTGCAGTGTGAATGCGGGCGGGTCGATTGCGGCCAGCGCTCCCGCATCGCGACGACCGCGCGCAAGCCTCTCGTGCACCTCATCATGCTCGACGCCACACTCGCGGGCGGCGACGAACCGGCCTACCTCGACGGCTACGGAATCGTCGACGCGGCGCACGCACGCGAGATCGCCGCCGACGCGGATGTCGAACCGGTGCAGGCACCGAGTTCTGTCGTCCCGACCACGTACCGTCCCGGCACCGTGCTCGACACCTGGATGCGGGTGCTGGCCGGCGGGTGCGAGTGGTTGCACTGCGATGTGGCGGCCTGGAACACCGACCTCGATCATCATCGGCTGTTCGATCATTCCGATCCCGCGGCCGGAGGTCCGACGGTGGCCGGGAACATGACCGCCTACTGTCGAAATCATCACAGGCTCAAGCATTCCGGTCGCTGGTGGGTGACCGCTGACGGTGGAATCGAGTTGGTCGCGCCCACCGGTCACCGATACCGAACGCGGTCGTCGGGGCTCCTGGGTGTCGGACGAGACGCTGCTGCTGGAAGCGACCATGTCGCCAACCCCGCGGCCCGTCACCGCGCCCGTGCGCAGAACACTGCTGCGCGGATCCGGGCGGAGCGCCGCCGACGGCGGGCGCACCTGGATGCAGTGCGGCGCCGGTCGCCCGGCGCGCAAGCGTCCGGCGCCTGCCCGGCCGACGAACCCTCGCCGTTCTGACAGGCGGCTTTCCCCGGCCCACCGCCTGCGCGCCGAAAAAAGTTACCGTGGAATATAGGTGGTTAGCAAGAGTAAAGAACTGTCAATGTGATTGCTACGGTTCGGACTCGGTTCGCCGCCTCGCAACCGACCACGCGCTGAAGGAAGAGCGCCAGCGACAGCGGGAGGAACACATGTGCGGAATCGCCGGATGGATCTCGTTCGAACGCGATCTACGCGTCGAGCAGTCCACCGTGGATGCCATGGCCGAGACGATGAACTGCCGGGGGCCGGACGATCGCGGTACGTGGGTCGTCGAACACGCCGCGCTCGCGCATCGAAGGCTCGCCATCATCGATCTGCCGGGTGGGCACCAGCCGATGAGCGTAGACACCCCCGGCGGGACCGTTGCCATGGTCTACTCCGGCGAGGTGTACAACTTCGGTGAACTGCGCGAGGAGCTGTACGGGCGCGGTCACCGGTTCGCCACGGACTCCGACACCGAGGTGGTGCTCCACGGATATCTGGAGTGGGGAGAGGCCGTCGCGGAGCGGCTCAACGGCATGTACGCGTTCGCCATCTGGGATTCGCGGATCGACGCACTCGTGATGATCCGCGACCGGATGGGCATCAAGCCGTTCTACTACCACGAGACCCGAGACGGCGTCCTGTTCGGTTCGGAACCTTAAAGCGATCCTTGCCAATCCGATCGCCGAGTCGACTGTCACGATGGACGGAATCCGGGAGCTGTTCGCGTTCGTCAAGATACCAGGACACGCGGTGTGGGACGGCATGCGTGAGGTGGAGCCGGGCACGGTGGTCACCGTCTCGCGCACCGGACTGCGGACGCACCGGTACTGGACCCTGCAGACCCGTCCGCACACCGACGACCGGGACACCTCCGTCACCCATGTCCGCGAACTCCTCGACGACATCGTGCGCAGGCAACTGGTCGCCGACGTGCCGCGCTGCACCCTGCTGTCCGGTGGTCTCGACTCGTCCGCGATGACCGGTATCGCCGCCGAGCAGCTCGCCGAGGTGGGCGAGACGGTCCGCACGTTCGCCGTCGACTTCGTCGGTCAGACCGAACATTTCGTCGCGGACGAACTGCGGGGCACCCCGGATACTCCGTACGTGCACGACGTGGCCCGGCGATCCGGGACCGCGCACCAGGACATCGTCCTCGACTCCGACGCACTGGCCGACCCCGCCGTGCGCGCGAAGGTCATCCGGGCCCGGGACATTCCCATGGGCCTCGGCGACATGGACGCGTCGCTGTATCTGCTGTTCAAGGCGATCCGTCAGCACTCCACGGTGGCGCTGTCCGGTGAGTCGGCCGACGAGGTGTTCGGCGGGTACAAGCAGTTCTTCGACCCGAAGGCGCAGCAGGCGAACACCTTCCCGTGGCTCGTGCAGTTCGCCGAGCACTTCGGCGACGAGAGCAACATCTTCACCCCGGAGGTGACGGCGGGGCTGAACATGGACGACTACGTGCAGGACTCGTACGACGCAGCGGTGTCCGGGATCGATCGGCTGGACGGCGAATCCGACTTCGAATGGCGGATGCGGAAGATCTGCTACCTGCATCTGACGCGGTTCGTCCGCGTCCTGCTCGACCGCAAGGACCGCGCGAGCATGGCCGTCGGACTCGAGGTCCGGGTGCCGTTCTGCGATCACCGGCTGGTCGAGTACGTCTACAACACGCCGTGGTCGCTGAAGACGTTCGACGGCAAGGAGAAATCGTTGCTGCGGGCGGCGACCAGGGATGTGCTGCCGCAGTCGGTGATCGACCGGGTCAAGTCGCCGTACCCGTCCACCCAGGACCCGAAGTACGCGGTGGCGTTGCAGGAGCACGGCAAGGACCTGCTCGGCGACCCTTCGCACCCGGTGTTCGGCCTGGTCAGCGCGGACTGGTTGTCCCGGGCGGTGTCCGTCGACACCCCGCAGATCAGTCAGGTATCGCGTCGCGGACTCGAGCGCACGCTCGACCTCGCGCTGTGGATGGACATGTACAACCCGACGATCAAACTGTCTTAGCTCAGGCCGAGGTTCCGGTAGCGGGCGAGCCGGGCCGCGAAGCGCTCGCTCTCGGGAACCCCGGTCAGGGCACGGAGTTCCCGGGAGATGGCCTCGCCGACCCGCTTGGAGAAGTCGACGGCCTCGTCGGCGGCGTCCGGATGCTCGGGGATGATGGCGTCGATGACGCCGTCGCGCAGCAGGTCGAGCGAACGGATGCCCTGCGCGGCCGCCATCTCGGGGGCGTGCGAGGTGTCGCGGTGGACGATGGCGCTGGCGCCTTCGGGGGGAAGCGGGGCGAGCCACCCGTTCTGCGCGGCGAGCACGCGATCGGCGGGGAGGAAGGCGAGCGCGCCGCCGCCCGTGCCCTGGCCGAGCAGAACGGACACGGTCGGCGTCTTCAACGTCACGAGGTCGGAGATGCAACGTGCGATCTCGGGGGCCAGGCCGCGTTCCTCCGCCTCCTGAGACAGTGCTGCACCGAGGGTGTCGATCACCAGGACCAGGGGGATCTGCAACTCCTCGGCCAACCGCATGCCGCGGCGTGCCTCGCGGAGGGCGGCGGGACCCATCGTGTTCAGCGCCGACTGTCCGGCGCGGTCCTGGCCCAGCAACACGCACGGTGCGCCGCGGAAACGTGCCAGCGACAGCAGCACCGTCCCCTCGGTTTCACCCTGGCCGGTGCCGCTGAGGGGCACCTGCTCGGTTGCTGCGTGCCGCAGGAGGTGGCGGATTCCGGGCCGGTCGGCGCGCCGCGACAACATCACCGACTGCCACGCGGGCACGTCGGGGATGTCGACGGCCGGCGGCGCCGGTTCGGTGAGGGCGGTCGACGTCGGCGGATCGATCAGCACCCGCAATGCCCGATGGACGAGCCGGCGCAGGCGCGTGGCAGGGACGACGCCGTCGATGACGCCGTTGCGGTACAGGTTCTCGGATGTCTGCACGCCCTCGGGGAATTTCTCGCCGTACAGCGCCTCGTAGACGCGGGGCCCGAGGAACCCGACGAGTGCACCGGGTTCGGCCACCGTGATGTGCCCGAGCGAACCCCAGGACGCGAACACGCCGCCGGTGGTCGGGTTCCGCAGATACACCAGGTAGGGGAGATGGGCGGCCTTGTGGGTGGCGACGGCCGCCGCGATCTTCACCATCTGCACGAAGGCGACGGTGCCCTCCTGCATGCGTGTGCCCCCCGACGTGGGCGAAGCGAGCAGGGGGAGACCCTCACGGGTGGCGCGTTCGATGGCGGAGACGATCCGCTCGGCCGCGGCAACACCGATCGAACCGGCCAGGAAAGCGAACTCGCACGCGATCACCGCGACCGGGCGACCGCGGACGGTGCCGACGCCGGTGATCACCGATTCGTCGACACCCGACTTCTCGGCGGCCTTCCGCAGGTCGGCGCGGTACTTCTCGTTCGGCCGCGCATCGACGGGCGCGGTGTCCCAGGAGACGAAGCTGCCTGCGTCCAGTACCAGCTCGAGCACGTCGTGGGCGGAGATCTTGGCGGCCATGGCCCTGAGAGTAGCGGTCGGTCCGGGGCGGCGAATGTCTGCTACGGCGGGTGACGGGCGCCCACACGGTCGCCCGCGCGGCCGGAACACGGCAAACAGCGCCCGAGTGGAACCCGGCAATTAACACCGAGACCGCCGTCGCGGTGTCTAAAGTCAGATGGGTTGACGCAGGCCGGGTACGAGAACGACGACACATTTCCCGAGTGGAGCAGTCATATGGACCTCAACACCATCACCGATGTCGTTCGGCGTCCACCCGACCGGCCGGGTGCGGCGTGGCGGGAAGGCGACGCGTGGCTGGCCGGCGGAACGTGGCTGTTCTCCGAGCAGCAGCCCGACCTGCGCCGTCTCGTCGATCTCACGACGCTCGCCTGGGACACCCTCGTGCCGAGCGACGCGGGCCTCGAGATCGGAGCGACGTGCACGATCCGTGAGCTGTATGCGCTTGCGCCGCCGGATGACTGGAGAGCCGCCTCGCTGTTCGGGACGAGTTGCGAGGCCTTTCTGGCATCGTTCAAGGTCTGGAATTCGGCGACGGTGGGCGGCAATATCTGCATGTCGCTTCCCGCGGGTCCGATGATCACTCTGGCGGTCGCGCTCGAGGCGACGTACACGCTGTGGTCCACCGACGGGTCCGAGCGCGCCGTCGCCGCCGCCGACTTCGTGACGGGCAACCGCGAGAACGTGCTCACACCGGGTGAGATCCTGCGCCGCATCGACATCCCGGTCCGTGCCCTCCGCAAGCGTCACACGCATCGCCGCTTCACCCTCACACGCCTCGGCCGTTCGACGGTGTTCATGATCGGCACCCAGGCGCCCGGCGGCGACGACCTGCTGCTCACGATCACGGCGGGCACCACCCGTCCGATCCGTCTGGCCTTCGACGCCGTACCTGACGCCGACTCGCTCCGGCAGAGCATCGACGCGATACCCGACGACGTGTGGTTCGACGATCCCAACGGCACCCCTGACCACCGTCGCCATCTGACGAAGCACTTCGCCGAGGAGATCCGGACCGAGTTCACCGCAGGAGACCGGCAGTGACGTACACCGTGAACGGCAGGATGTTCGACGAGGAACCGAATCCCGGGCAGTGTCTGCGCACGTTCGTGCGGTCGCTCGGTCATCACGGCGTCAAGAAGGGTTGCGACGCAGGCGATTGCGGAGCCTGCACGGTGTGGCTCGACGGCGATCCCGTGCACAGTTGCATCACGCCGGCGTTCCGTGCGGAGGGGCGGGAGGTGACCACCATCGAGGGCCTCGGTTCGCCGGACGACCTGCATCCGCTGCAGCGGCAGTTCCGTGACGCCCCCGGGTTCCAGTGCGGATTCTGCACCGCGGGCATGATCATGACGTCGGCGACGTTCACGGACGCGCAGAAGGAAGACCTGCCACGCGCGCTGAAGGGTAATCTCTGCCGCTGCACCGGCTATCGAGCGATCGAGGACGCCGTCAACGGTGTCGCCGCGGTGGAGGTCGCCGAGCCGGGTCGCGCGGTCGGCACCAGCGTCGGGGCACCCGCGGCCACCGATGTGGTCACCGGCCGTGCCGAGTTCACCATGGACACCGAGATCGAGGGCATGCTGCACCTCGTGGTGCTGCATTCCCCGCACGCCCACGCCCGCATCGTCTCGATCGACACGACGGCGGCGCTCGCCCTCCCCGGTGTGCACCGCGTGTACACATGGAAGGACGTGCCCCGGAAGCTGTTCACGACCGCGATTCACACCGATCACCTCGTCGACCCCGACGACACGTACATCCTCGACGACACGGTCCGCTTCGCCGGTCAGCGGGTGGTCGCGGTGCTGGCCGACACGGTCGGCGCCGCGGAGGAGGGGTGTCGCAGGGTGGTCGTCGAATACGACGTGCTGCCCGCGGTGTTCGACCCGGAGGAGGCGATGGCCGACGGTGCACCGCAGTTGCACGGATCGGACGACCCGTTCGTGCGGGATCCCGTGCACAACATCCTGCTCGAGCTCCACGGGGAGGTGGGCGACGTCGAGGCGGGGTTCGCCGAGGCCGACGTGATCCACGAGGGCACCTACTTCACCCCGCGCGTGCAGCACGCGCATCTCGAGACGCACGGGTCGATCGCCTGGATGGAGGACGGCCGCCTGCACGTGCGCACGAGTTCGCAGTCGCCGTCGATCGCGAAGGTCAAGCTGGCTCACCTGTTCGACCTGCGCCCCGACCAATTGCGCGTGTTCTGTATGCGCGTCGGGGGCGGTTTCGGCGGCAAACAGGAGGTGATCTCGGAGGATCTGGTCGCGCTCGCCACCCTCGACACGGGCCGGCCCGTCTGCTTCGAGTTCACCCGGGAGGAAGAGTTCACGACGGCGTCGCCGCGGCACCCGATGAAGCTGACGATCACGCTCGGCGCCCGGGCCGACGGCACACTCACGGCGTTCCAGGTGCGCAACGTGTCGAACACGGGCGCGTACGGCAACCACGGCGGCGAGACGTTGTTCGCCGCCGGTGCCGCCATCTCGGCGTACCGTTGTCCCAACAAGAAATTCGATGGGTACTCCGTCTACACGAACAGCGTGCCCAGCGGAGCGCTGCGCGGGTACGGCATGACCCAGCCCGCCTTTGCGGTGGAGTCCGCCATGCACGAGCTGGCGGTCGCGCTCGACATCGACCCGCTCGAGTTGCGGCGCCGCAACATCGTCCGCCCCGGTGACTCACTCGTCGCGATCGACGACGGTCCCGACGACGTCGTGTTCGCGGAGGACGGGCTCGGGCAGTGCATCGATCTCGTCGACGCCGCACTGAGGCGGACCGGGAACGGGCAGGTGCTGGGCGACGACTGGCTCGTCGGCGAGGGCACCGCGAGCTCGCTGCACGAGACGGCGCCCCCGACCGAACACATCTCCGAGGCGTGGGCGACGCTCGGCGCCGATGGCGTGTACGAACTCGCCGTCGGCACCGTCGAATTCGGTGAGGGAACGTCGACCGCACACGTGCAGATCGCGGCCACCCACCTCGGCACCACCCCGTCGCGGGTGCGTCTCGTGCAGTCCGACACCGACCGTACGGGATTCGACACGGGGGCGTTCGCCAGCGCCGGCCTCTTCGTCGCGGGCAACGCCGTGTCGCGGGCGTCGGAGGCCCTGCGCGACCGCATCCTGGCGTTCGCCGCCGCGCACACCGGGGTCGACGTCGCGTCCTGCTCGATGGACGACGACGGGGTGCTCTGTGACGGCACGCGCGTGCCGCTGACCGAACTCCTCGACGCCGCCCGTCGGCGCGGCATCCGGTTCACCGAGGCGCGCAAGGCGTACGGGTCGCCGCGCAGCGTCGTCTCCAACACCCACGGTTTCCGCATCGCCGTCCACCGGGTGACGGGCGAGATCCGCATCCTCTACAGCGTCCACGCCACGGACGCCGGGGTAATCATCAACCCGGTGCAGGTCCGCGGCCAGATCGAAGGCGGCGTCGCCCAGGGCATCGGATTCGCGCTGACCGAGAACTTTCACGTCGACGGCAACGGTGTGATGATCAACCCCAACCTGCGCAACTACCGCATCCCCACCTACGCCGACATTCCCCGTACCGAAGTGCTGCTGGTCGATTCGACGGATTCCGTCGGACCGATGCGTGCGAAGGGAATGGCGGAGTGCTGCATCAACCCGGTGGCACCTGCGCTGGCCAACGCGCTGGAGAACGCGACGGGTGTGCGTTTTCGTGAGTTGCCGTTCACCCCCGAGCGGATCTACCACCGAATCGGCGAGAACCGATCGGTTCCGACGACCTGAGCCGTGAGGAGAGGGCGATGGACACCGAGAAGCCCACCGAGAAGTCCACCGGCAACGCCGCGACGGTCATCATCGGCCAGAAGGTACGTGCCGGATCCGAGGAGGCCTTCGAAGCCTGGCAGCAGGACATGAACAGCGCCGCGTCCCACTACCCGGGGTTTCTGGGCGCCGAGATCTCGGCACCCACCGCCGTGCAACCCGACTGGGTCGTGGTCTACCGCTTCGATTCCGTGGCCCACGTGCAGGCCTGGATCAACAGCGCCACCCGGCAGCACCGGCTGGACGAGGGGCAGCAGTACTTCGACGGCCCCGCCACCCAGCAGGTCATCAGCGGGGGCGCACGCGAGTCGGATCCGCTCGTGACGGTCGTCGTGACGCACCGTGTCGGCCCGGAGCACGTCGACGATTTCCTCGCGTGGCAGGATCGACTGCGATTGGAAGAGAGCAAGTTCGACGGATTCCGCGGGAGCGAACTCTTCCGGCCCATCGAGGGAGTTCAGGACGAGTGGACCGCGCTGTACCGCTACGACAGCGCCGCCGACCTCGACAGGTGGCTCACCTCGGCGAAGCGTCAGGAGCTTCTCGCGGAGGGGGAGAAGTTCCACGACTTCGAATTGCGCACCATCGACAACTCCTTCGGGAGTTGGTTCGCGTTCGACGAGAACGGCAACGAGGCGCCGCCGCCGTCCGAAACCAAGACGTCGATCGCGGTGTGGGTCGGTCTGTATCCCACCGTCGTGGTTCTCACCCTCGCGTTGTCGCCGCTGAAGATGCCGCTGTGGCTCGGACTGCTCGTCGGAAACCTGCTGTCCAGCTTCATCATGAGCTTCGTGACGATGCCGTACTACGTGAACCGGGTGCTGGGGCGCTGGCTGCGGCCGCCCTCCGACGTTCCGGAAGCGACAACGAACCGTCGAGGGATCGCGATCGTCGTGGGGGTCATGGTGTTCTGGGTCATCGTCTTCTACCTGGTGACCCGCCAGTTCTGGACCCTGCCCTGAGAAGGAAGAAATGGGTGCCTCATGTCCGCCTCGGAAATCCGCGTGAGCCGAACGATCGATGCGCCCGTCGGCGCGGTCTGGGCGGTCATCACCGATCTGGACAACGCGGAATCGGTGCTGAGCGGTGTGGAGAAGCTCGAGAGGCTGGACTCGACGAAATACGAAGTCGGCACGCGGTGGCGCGAGACCCGGGTGCTGTTCGGCAAGTCGTCGACCGAGGAAATGTGGGTCACGGAGATCGACCCGGAGAAGCGCACCGTCGTGAAGGCGTCGTCCCACGGCGCGGACTACACGACGGTGTTCACCCTGGAGCCTGCCGGTGACGGCACCACCCTGACCTTCCACTTCTCAGCGGAAGCAACTGGGCTCGGCGCAGTATCGAAGTTCATGATGAAGGTGTTCGGCTCCTTCGCCCTGAAGGCCACCACCAAGGCGATCCGGCGCGATCTCGACGACATCGCCGACGCCGCCGGGAAGCGGGCCGGCTGACCCCCTGCACCTACCGCCCGCCGAGAGGCACGGACCCTTGCGCCGCGGGGAGCGCGGGGAGGGCGCCCAACGGCAGCGGCACCAGCGTGGTGGATTGGGGTTCGGCGCGGCCCAGTCCGAACTTGCGCACCTCCGTGCCGCCCGGCCCGGGGCCGCTGACGAGCAGGTCGGCGCCGGTGGTGGTGCTGGTGGTGGCCACCTGAACCCCGCTGCCGGGAGGGCCGCCGGCGAACGGTGCGAACGACGCGATCTGCGTGAACACGACGTCGCCGGAGTGGTGGTTCGGGCTCTCGAGATACATGTCCGGTTCACCGTCGAGGCGTGACCCACTCGACCACACCCGAACAGTGCCGTCGCCGCCCAGCATGCCCGTCACGACGCTCTTCGCTCCGCCTTCGGCGCCGGCCACCCACCCCGTCGAGAGTGAGACACCGCCGAGGTAGCTCTCGTCGAAAGCGAGGAACTCCGACGTCATCCGTGGTCCGCCGGTGTGGCCGGCGTGCTCGTCCGCTGTGCCGTCGGCAGTCGCGGCGGCCGTCGGCTCGAACAGGTCGTAGCGGAACGTCTTCACGCGAGGCGCTTCTCCCGGCCCCGGGGCGGTGACGATGCTTGCCCGGCCCGAGGCGGCGTCGACCAGGCCCGTCGCGACGGTGACCCCGGACTGCGACCCGGGGTAGGGGGTAAAGCTCGAGAAGACCTCGGGTGCCGCGCCTTTCTCCGTGGGCAGGGTGGACGAGAACACCTTCACCTGCGATTCGGTGCCGGGGCCTGTGCCGGCGATGATGTTGTCGGCCAGCGCGTTTCCGTCGATGTCCGCACCCGCGACGGTGACGCCTCCGCGGAAGCCGTCGTCGAACGGGGCGAACCGGGTCAGCTCGGCGGTGAACGGGCCGGAGCCGACATCGTTGCCGTCGTACGCGACGACCTCCGGCGACACACCCGCACCGGTCCCGGCGACGAGGTCGAGGATCATGTCGCCGTCGACGTCGGCCATCGCCACCGTCGGGGTGCCCTCGAACGACGGGAACGGTGTGACCGCGGCGATCACCTTGTCGCCGTTGCCGTCGTGGACCTGCACGGTCGCGGGGGTGCCCGCCGAACCCGGCACCGCCACCGCGTACGTCGACACCTCGGGGATGACGTTGACGGTGGCCATCAGTCCGTTGTCCTCGTGGTTGAGGCGATGGCAGTGGATCACGAAAGTGCCCGTGTACTCCGTGAACTTCGTGCGCAGCGTCACCGATGCGGGCACGAGCGGGTTCTCGTTCGCATCGGTGACGGGCGCCGGCACGTTCACGTTGTCCTCGCCCCACGGTTGCACCCCGGTCCGGGTGCCCGCGATCGGGTCGACGATCTCCATCACCTGGAAGTCGTTGACGTGGATGTGCATCGGGTGCTCGTCGTTGTTGAGGTTCGTGATCAACCATTCCTCGACCGAATTGAGGCGCGGCTGGATCAGCGGGATGTTCGGGAACGTGTTGTCGGCGAACTCGTACGTGAAGGCCTTCGGGTCGCTGTTGCTGGCCTTCTCGTTGCCGAACCCGCCCGAGACCGTGAGAGTGCGTTTGACGTCGGGCGTCATCACCGACGTGTCCACGAAAGACGTGTACGCGTCGAGGTTCTGGCCGGGCTCGAACGGAGTGGTCCGCCCTTCGCCGCTGTCGGGTGTGACGTGGAGGAGGGTCTGGGTGGGGAAGGTGAAGAAGCCGTCGGCGTAACTGATGACCGACGGGTCGACGGTCACCGTGCCCAGCTCGGCCGGGGGGTTGTCGGTGCCGTTGTTCGTGTAGAGCACGCCGGGGTTGGTGACGGGCTTCGCCCCGTCCAGCGGTGGCATGTCGAGCACCAGATCGCCGGTGTCCGGCATGGTCACGGCGATCGCGTACCGCGACCCGGGCGGGATGACGAGCCGGGTGCCGTCACCTCCGACGGGCAGCTGCACCTGGGTGAGGGGGTTTCCGTCCTGGCCGACGATGGCGAACTTCGGGTGGTTGCCTGTTGCGGTCTCGGTGAGTCTGAGTGGCATGTAGGCGAAGTCGCTGATGTTCGCCAGCGACCAGATCTCCGTCTGGCCCGGCTTCAGTTTCAGTTCCGGCTGGAACTGCCCGTTGACCGTGTACTGCACGTCGCGTTCGTTGTCCGGCAGCGACGGGTCGGCGGGAATGTTCGTCGAATCATTGCTGAAACTCTGGAGATTGCCCGGCACGAACTGGTTCTGCCCGCGATGGTTCGCCGGCGACAGCGGCCCGGAGTACCAGTTGGTGACGTACTGGGAGCCCTCCGTGGTTTCCGAGAAGTTCACGGGCGCCAGGCTCGGCTCGTACGTTCCGTCGGCGAGCTGCGTCCCCTCCGGTGGCGTCAGTGTGCTCACGAACTGTGGCCAGTTCGGGTCGTTCAGCTGGTGGCCGTTGCCTTTACGGTCGAAGACGAAGTTGTACTGCAGCGCCATGTCGCGGATGGGTACGTCGTCCTGCGTCACCAGGGGAAGGTTGCCGTCGGGCCTGCCGATCTCCAGCAGTCCCGCGAGCCCCGCGTACGTCTGTTGCGCGGTCATCGTGTGGCGGTGGCTGTGGTACCAGTACAGGCCGTTCGGCATGTCCTTCGGTACCGCGTAGTCGTAGACGTTGCCCATTCCGGCGGGAATGTCGAGCAGCACGTTGTCGGCGTTGCCGTCCGGGCTCACGTGCACACCGTGGGTGTGCAGGTTCAGCGGCGCCGATTCGAGGGCCGGGGGATAGATCGGGACCTCCCCGCCCGCGGGCGTGAACGCGGGGTCGTAGAAGTCCTCGATCGTCAGGTTCCGGAGATCGTTGTCGTAGTGGATGATCAGGCGCTCACCCGGATCGACGCGCAACGTCGGTGCCGGGTAGACGTCGTCGCCCGTGGTCGAGCCGTCCGAACTCGTGCCCTGCAGAACCTTGTAACCGAAGACCAGGAAGCCCGACACCGGTTCCGAGACGGTGTCGAGGTCGACCGTGCCCTGATGGGCCGACAGTCGAACCTCGAGCACCCCGTTCTCGCTCGACAGCTTGACCGGCTCCTGGTAGGCGACCGGGGTGCCGTCGGGGCCGGCGTGGCCACCGCCCGCAGTGGTCGGCTCGTCGGACGTGCATGCCGTCAGCATCAACGTCATGGACGCGACCACTGCGACGGCGAGGGCGACGATCGGCTTCCCGCGACGGACGACCATGGGTGTTCCCCGTTCCACGACGGCAGCTGAGCAGCATCGATCGACGATTCGAAGACTACACAGGGAACTTGGCCGTGCGCTGGGAATTCGCTACCTGCCGAGCGCCTCCTTCCACGACACGACCTTGCCGATCCGCAGGATCGAGCGCTGGTAGATCTTCGCGGCCAGCACGCTGAGTGCGGCGGTCACCGCGAGCATCAGAGCGACCGTGACGACCACCTGGACCGGGGACGCCACGCCGGCGGCGATGCGCAGCGGCATCAGGATCGCCGAGAACGGCGGAATCCAGCTGAGGACATTGCTGAGGGTGCCGTCCGGGTTGCTCACCGAGGAGAAGGCGCTGAAGAACATGATGACGATCAGCACCATCAGCGGTGACGCGGTGGCGTTGACGTCCTCCTGCCGCGACACCATCGACCCGGCCGCGGCGTAGAGGACCGCGAAGAACGCGAATCCGAGCACGAACCAGCCGAGCGTTCCGGCCAGCACCCCGATCGCCGTCCCCGTCACGGTGAGCACGCCCGTCGCGAGTCCGGCGGCGACACCCACCACACCGTAGGCGGTCAACTGGACGAGACCGACCGCGCCGATGCCGATCACCTTGCCCCAGAGCAGCTGCAGCGGACGGAGGGTCGACAGGAGCAGTTCCACGACGCGGCTCGACTTCTCCTCGACCACACCCATCGCCACGTACATGCCGAACATCATGATCTGCATGTACAGCAGGACGACCACGGCGATGGAGAGGGCCACGCGCTGGCCCTTCTCCGGGTCGGGCGGATCGAGTGCGTCGACGGTGACGACTGCCCGGCCGGTCGCTTCGGCAAGTTGCGCGGGGTCCACGCCCTGTGCGGCGAGCGCGCCGGCCTGAGCCTGCTGCACCACGGCGGCGTCGATCACGGTGCGAAGCCCGGAGCCGATCTCGGATTCGGTGACGGCCGTGACGGACCCGTCGGTGCCGGGAATCAGGGCGACGTCGAGGTCACCGTTCCCCACCTCGTCGCGCGCGGCCTGTTCGTCCGTGGCCGGGACGACGTCGACCGGCGTCCCGACCGCGTCACCGGTGGCGACGAGAGCCGGCGCGAGCGACTGGTCGCCGACGAGTCCGATGGTGGCGCGTTCGTCGTCACCGCCCGAGAACAGCGAGTACGCGACGATGCCGCCCACGATGGCCAGCAGGATGATCACGTTGCTGATGACGAAGCTCTTCTTCGCCACCTGTGTCAGGAATTCGCGGCGGGCCACGAGGCCGATCGCGCGGGCGGGGCTCAGTGGGGCACTCATGCCGTGACCACCTCTCGGAACAGATCGGTCAGGGTGGGCCGGTGCAGCGAGAATTCGTGCACCGGCCCGGTCTTCAGGGCGGTGTGCAGGATGAGCTGGTCGTCCACCCCGGTGTCGAGCGACAGCAGGGTCCGGCCGTCGAGGTGACTGATCGTGGTGACGCCCTCGAGATGGTGCGCCCAGCCGACCGGCGCTTCCGGCGCGTGGACTTCGAGTTGGGTGTTGCCGCGGCCGCGCAGTTCGTCGACGGTGCCGACGGCACGCATCCGGCCGTGGCTGATGATGCCGACGCGGTGGCACAGGCGCTGGACGAGTTCGAGCTGATGGCTCGAGAAGATCACCGGCACTCCGGTGTTCGCCTTCTCCACCAGCACGGCGCTCATGACGTCCACCGCGACGGGGTCGAGTCCGGAGAAGGGTTCGTCGAGAACCAGCACCGCCGGATCGTGGACGAGCGCAGCGGCCAGCTGGACGCGTTGCTGATTGCCGAGCGAGAGTGCGTCGACGGTGTCGCCGACACGGTCCGCGATGCCGAGGCGTTCGGTCCAGCGGGCGACCGCCTCCCGCGCCGCCGAGCGGGAAATGCCGTGCAGCTCGGCGAGGTATTCGAGTTGCTTGCCCACCTTCATCTTCGGGTACAGCCCGCGTTCCTCCGGCATGTACCCGATGGTGCGCCGCACATCCAGGTCCACCGGCTTGCCGCCGAGCCGGACCTCGCCGGAATCGGCGGACAGGACGCCCAGCGCGATGCGCATGGTGGTGGTCTTGCCGGCACCGTTGCTGCCGACGAAACCGAAGATCTCACCGGGGCGGACCTCGAAGGACAGGTCGTCGAGTGCGACGACCTCGCCGTACCGTTTGGAGATGCCGTCGATCGTGAGGGTGTGTGACATGGGTCCTTCCCGTTCTGGAGTGCGGGTGTTCCTACGAAGCGAGGTCGTCGGGGTCGGGATCGGGTTGCGTCCAGCCGAGGATCATGGCGGGCGTGCACCCCCCGACCATCAGTGCGGTGACGACGAGCAGTCCCGCGGCGTACGGCACGTTGCCGTGATCGCCGTCCAGCGCGCCGACGAAGATCAGGTACAGCGCAGGAACGAGCGTCAGTAGCTGGGTGACCGTGAGCCCGATCGACCGGGCACTGTTGCGTTGCTGGATCTCCCACTCGTCGAGCGCGTCGCGCGGAGCGTCCCCCTGCCGCCCGGACACGATCTGGAGCATCGTCCACAGCGGGAAGAACAACAGGCACGCGGGCAGCCACAGCAGCGGCCCGACGACCATGTCGAAATGGCACACGATGCCGACGGCGGTCATGAACACGAACGTGACCGCGAGGGCGACCACCAGGATTCGTCTGCGGTTGCGTGTCCGCCACGCCGGTAGCCACGTCCGGTAACGGCGTTCGTTCTGGAGGAATCTGCGCGTCCGGAACCCCTGGTACCGCTCGATCAGATTGGTCTCAGGCATGGGAACTCTCCCCGTTTCCTGTCGTGGACGGCGGTCGGTCGGTGCGGTACAGCTCGGTGGACAGGGGTCCGAACTCGGTGCGGGAGAAGATGGCTTCCACCGGCAGTTCGAACACCCACGAGATACGGAACGCCAGGTCGAGGCTGGGGTAGTGGTCGCCCCGTTCGAGCGCGCCGACGGTCTGGGGATTGACGTCGATGAGCCCCGCCAGCTGAGCCCGGCTCATCCCACGCTCGGCGCGAAGAACGCCGATGCGGTTGTAGATGGGGAGGGCGTCCCCACGCCGTACTGGGCTCATGCAACAAAGTGTTGTGAAAACCCAACAGTTTGTCAATGGTGTACAACGGCAACGGGCGTCAAAATGACAGGTTGACCCAGGGAAATTGCGTGGCAGAGTGGAGGCGATTCGCGCGGGACGGCAGGAAAGGACAGGATTACTGACGTGACCTACACCATCGCTGAGCCCTGTGTCGACGTTCTGGACAAGGCATGCATCGAAGAATGTCCCGTCGACTGCATTTACGAGGGCGGTCGGATGCTCTACATCCACCCCGACGAATGCGTCGACTGCGGCGCCTGTGAGCCGGTCTGCCCCGTCGAGGCGATCTTCTACGAGGACGACGTCCCGGACCAATGGGTGGAGTACACCAAGGCGAACGCCGACTTCTTCGACGACCTCGGTTCCCCCGGCGGCGCGGCGAAGCTGGGCAAGGTCGACTACGACCCGCCGTTCGTCAAGGCGTTGCCGCCCATGGCCGAGGGCGACTGACTACTCCTCGGACAGCCGGCCGCCGTCCATTCGCCACCGGCGGGTGCTGCGCGTCGAATCCAGCATCCGCCGGTCGTGGGTGACCAGCAGCAGCGTGCCGTCGAAGTTATCCATGGCCTGCTCGAGCTGTTCGATCGCGGGGAGGTCCAGGTGGTTGGTGGGCTCGTCGAGCACCAGCAGGTTGACCCCCCGCGCCTGCAGCAGGGCGAGGGCGGCGCGGGTGCGTTCCCCGGGTGACAGCGACGCCGCCGGCCGCAGCACGTGGTGTCCCTTGAGCCCGAACTTCGCGAGCAGTGTCCGCACGTCGGCGTCCGGCCAGTCCGGGATCTGTGCCGCGAACGCGTCGGCCACCTTCTCGCCGCCCTCGAACAGGCCGCGGGCCTGATCGATCTCGCCGATCGCCACACCCGAACCGAGTGACGCGGTGCCCGCGTCCAGGGCGATCTTGCCCAGCAGCACCTTCAGCAGGGTCGTCTTGCCGGAACCGTTGGCGCCGGTGATGAGGATCCGGTCACCCCAGTCCACCTGAGTGGTGACCGGACCGAACGTGAACTCGCGGTCCCCGCCCCACGCGACGGTGGCGCCGTTCGCCGTCGCCACGACCGATCCGCTGCGGGGGGCGGCGGCGATCTCCATCCGCAGTTCCCACTCCTTCCGCGGTTCCTCGACCACCTCGAGCCGCTCGATCCGGCGTTGCGTCTGCCGGGCCTTCGCGGCCTGCTTCTCGGTGGACTCGGTGCGCAGACCCTTGCCGATCTTGTCGTTGTCCTTCGCCTTGCGACGCGCGTTCCGGACACCGTGCTCCATCCAGTTCCGCTGCATCTGTGCGCGGTCCTCGAGGTCCGAACGGGTCCCGGCGTACTCCTCGTACGCCTCCCGGGCGTGCCTGCGCGCGATCTCCCGTTCGGCGAGATACGAGTCGTAGCTGCCGTCGTAGACCGCGATCTGCTGCTGTACGAGGTCGAGTTCCACGATGCCGGTCACGGTGCGCGCCAAGAATTCTCGATCGTGACTCACCACCACCACGGCCGCCCGGCTCTCGGCGACGAAACGTTCGAGCTGCTCGAGCCCCACGAGGTCGAGGTCGTTGGTCGGCTCGTCGAGCAGCAGTACGTCGTACCGGGACAGCAGCAGCGACGCCAATCCGGCGCGCGCGGCCTGTCCGCCGGACAGCGACGTCATGTGCGCGTCGAGCGACACTCCCAGCCCGAGTTCGCTCACGACCTTCTCCGCGCGCTCGGCGAGGTCGGCGCCGCCCAGCGCCAGCCACCGTTCGAGGGCGGGGGAGTAGAGATCCTCCTCCGACTCGCCGAGCGTTTCGGCGGCCGCGTTCATGGTGTGCTCGGCCTCGGTGACGCCGGTCCTGCGACCGAGGAAGTCGAGCACCGTCTCGCCGACGATGCGGTCGGGTTCCTGGGCGAGGTAGCCGACGGCGGCGTCGGGTGGGCTCAGCACGATACTGCCCTCGACGTCCGCCGAGCCGACCCCGGCCAGGGCCGTCAGCAGCGTCGACTTGCCGGCGCCGTTCGCCCCCACGAGGCCGGTCACGTCGCCCGGGGCGACGGTCAGGTCGAGGCCGGAGAAGAGGGTGCGCTCACCGCGCGAAGCCGACAGTCCGCTGATGTGCAGTGTTGCAGTCACCCGGCGATTATCCACTCAGCGCTTGACGAGGCGGAACCAGCGGGGGTCGGCCTTCTTGAGCGGCCCCGGCATACCGGTCGTGTCCGCGTCGACGTCCGACACGAGTTTCCACTTCTCGAACGTCCGCTCCACGTCGGAGCGGGAGACCCCACGCGGCAGCGGGCCGCGATGCCCCGGCCCGAACGCGAACATCAGCAGGGTGGCGTGCGGTTCGCTCACGGTCGTGACGTTCTCGGCGTATGCGACCCGGTCGTGGTCGCTGAGCCCGTGGTAGCACCCCACATCCAGGATCAGGTGATACCCCCGGCCGACGGCGTGCTCGAGGTCGGTGGCGTCCGCGTGCATGAAACGCACGTCGACGCCCGCCTTCCGCGCCTTGGACCGCGCCTTGTCGAGGGCCAGCTGGACGGTGTCGATCCCCGTCACCTGCCACCCCCGCCGGGCCATCTCGATGGCATGGTCACCGGTGCCGCATCCGATGTCGAGGACCTCTCCCGGTGGTGCGTCGAAGGGATCGAGCAACGTCTCGATCTGACTTCCGAAGACGCGGCCCGCTTTCACCCAGGGCGTGATCTTGAACCGATAGGCCAATGTGTATCCGAGGCCCATGTCCGCCCCTTCCACCGGGCGCGTCACCACCTGACGCCGATGCCGTCGGATTACCCGGTCGTACCGAAACGACACGCGAAAGTCCACATTCTGAGACGGCGGGAACATCTGGTCCGGGAGCCCGGTTGGACAGTCCCATGGGTTTCAACAATGCACAGAGTCCTGTACCTACGGTCACGCTCAACGACGGGAACAGCATTCCTGCCCTCGGCTTCGGCGTGTGGCAGGTGGCGGACGACGAGAGCCACGCCGCGGTCACCGAAGCGCTGAAGGCCGGGTACCGCAGCATCGACACCGCCAAGATCTACGAGAACGAAACCGGAGTGGGCCGCGCGCTCGCGGACTCCGGAATTGCCCGTGACGAGCTGTTCGTCACCACCAAGCTGTGGAACGACGACCAGGGGTACGACTCCACGCTCCGCGCGTTCGACGACAGCCTGAACCGCCTCGGGCTCGACTACGTCGACCTCTACCTCATCCATTGGCCGGTCCCGTCCGCGGACCGCTACGTGGACACGTTCAAGGCCTTTCAGAAGATCAAGGCCGACGGGCGTGCGCGGTCGATCGGTGTCTCCAACTTCACCCCGGAGACCCTCGACCGTCTGATCGCCGAGACGGGCGAGGTGCCCGCGATCAACCAGGTCGAGCTGCACCCGCGGTTCAACCAGGCCGACCTGCGCGCCTTCCACACCGGCAAGGGCATCGCGACCGAGGCATGGAGCCCGCTCGGGCAGGGCACCGTCCTCGAGGACGAGTCCATCGCGAAGATCGCTGCAGCGCACGGTAAGACGACCGCGCAGGTGATCATCCGCTGGCACCTGCAGATCGGCAACGTGGTCATCCCCAAGTCGGTGACGCCGGAGCGCATCGCCGCCAACTTCGCCGTCTTCGACTTCGAGTTGACCCCCGACGAGATCAACACCGTCGGTTCGCTGACCCGGGCCGACGGGCGCATCGGCCCCGACCCGGCAACGCTGGGCGCGTAGGCGGCTCCGCCGCCCGTGCGCCTTTCTGGTTGCTGCAGCTACCAAAAAGGCGCACGGGCCCGGAGGGCCTAGAGCCGGAAGTCCGCGAAGTCGAAGCCCGGGGTGACGACGCAACTGACGAGAGTCGGTTCGTCGCCCTCGGGCTTCGCTCGCTGCCAATGTCGCGGCGGGACCAGCAGCTGTGGTTGCTGGCCCGCCGCGACGTCTGCGCCGAGGACCTGCGCGTCCGGAGCCGCGGGTTCGCTCCCGTCCCCGCCGAGTTCGAGCCGCAGGGGGCTGCCCCGGTGGTACAGCCAGATCTCGGCGCTGCGCACGCTGTGCCATTCCGACTGCTGTCCGGGCATGAGGAGGAACAGGATTGCGGTACCGGCTGCCCTCGGCCCGGGGTAGTCGCCGGGCAGGCTTTCCTCCGGGATCATGACGTCGCTGCGCCACGTCTCGCGGTACCAGCCGCCTTCGGGGTGCGGGGCGAGGTCGAGCGTTCGGGCCCATTCCGGTAATTCCGTCATGGCCGCCATTCTGCCGCCCGGCACCGCGCCCTGGGGTGTGCTCGCACCACCCCTGGGGTGTCTTATCTCGGACGGCCGGAGCCGCGAGAGTCGTAGGTGTTCAGAAAGCGGGGGCACGAAATCCCGCACACCAGCGACGAACAGGAGACACCATGCTCGGAATCATGCTCGGACTCGGCGGAGCCGCAATCGGACTCGGAATCGGCGTCATGGCCCTCGGGGTCGGACTCCTTCTCAGCGACGCGACGATCAAGCACGATGTCGGCGAACTCCCCGACTGACTCCATGTGGGTCGACACCCGTCGGGGGCGGGTCCGGGCG
>NZ_JAAOQS010000133.1:0-21180 GCF_011603105.1 Rhodococcus sp. A14
CTTCAACAAGGCGAAACAGTGGCGTGCGGTGGCCACTCGCTACGACAAACTCGCCCTCACCTACCGCGCCGGATTCCTGCTCGCCGGCATCGTCGAGTGGCTCAAGTTATTGGGAGACATGCCCTAGTCTGCGGGACCGCACCCGCCGGGTGCGGTCCTCATTCGATAGCCGGATGAGTACCGCCGACCGGTCAGCGATCCACGGACTGAACCTCTGCGGCTGGAAGGTGCAGGCTCACACCTGCCCACCAGTGACGACGTCACGAATGCGTCAGTCCGGTGTGTGCTCGGTGGGCTCTGGCATGAGAAGTTGCGCGGACAGCAGCTCCAGTGCCTGTCGTGCGTAGCCACGCCACATCGAGGTGATCAGCGGCATGACAAGTGCCCCAAGGGCCCTCGAGTGCAGGGTCCATCGCCAGGTGATCATCGTCCCGGTCCCGTGCGGGACGAACTCCCAGGTTCCGTCGATGCTGTCGACCAGTGGCCGCATCGGGCCGGTAATGTCGCTGAGCCGGTAACTGAACGAGTGAGGCGCATCGACGTCCGTCAGCAGCTCGCGCATCGTTCCGCCGTCCGTGGTGACCACTGTGCGCGACTGTCCGACCCGGCTCCAGATCCCGTCCTGTCCGCGGACCTGCTTGATGGGCGGCAGCAGGGCGTAGCGGCGGGAGAAGATCGCGGTCAGAGGAATCGGCAGCGTCACATCGAAGGCTTGCCGGCGCGCGATCGGGATCGCCCGCGACTGCTCGACTGTGATAGGCGTGGCCATCACGCGAGCCTAACGTAGGCGGCAGCGGCCAGTGATGGATCCTTGATCGGGGGCGACTACTGACCGAACGTGAATCGCAGGTTCGCGTTGATGAGTTCGTTCACTCGCTTGCGCATGCGGACGATCGTCTCCCCGTCCGGGACCGGTTCATCGACGACCAATGTCCAGTACAGGGTGGTGCTGCCGTGTCGTGGGCCTACGTCGAAGCGGATCCGTGCATCCGGTCGCCACGAACGTTGCGGTACTACGACGAGATCGGCCTGCTGCGTCCGGCCGACGTGGGTGCCGATATCGCCGAACACCAAGGCGTGAGCGTCCAGACGGTCACGACGCGGATCCGGGCGCGGTCTCAGCTCGTCAAGCTCCTCGCGCCTGTTTCCTGATCGGGGGCACCCGCCAGGGCATCTCGCTGAGGGGAATCATCGCGTCGCCGAGTTCAGGTCCTGCACGAGCCGGGGGTTGCGCCACTGCCCCACCATGGTCAACCACCGGCCCGCGGGATAGGACAGGCGGACGACGAAGTAGTTGACGTACTCCAGGACACCGAAGACCCATACGGCTACGGCTGCTATCGCCACGCTGACGTGATCGGGCCACCACACGAGCACTCCGACGAGCCCGACCACAAGCAAGCCCGGATCGACGATCCGGAACACACGATTGGCGGCGGCGAGGGCGGCCGGCATCGGTGCCCGCTCGACCCAGCTACGTGCCGACAACCGTTAGATGCCCGCCTGCACGAGGAGCACGAGCAGTGGGATCAACGCCGACCACAGGGCCGCGGAATCCTGCCTGATCTCCACTCGGGGCATCACGGCGACGACGGAAACGGCGGCGAAGACCGCCGCCGCCGCCAGCTCGCCCGTGCCCAGACTCAAATACTTCCGCCGCAACGTCTCTCGCCGCTCATCGATCATCATGTCACCCCCTCAAACGCAACGCACCGGGCGTCTGTTCCTGGGTACCAGTCCCCATCGAACTGTCCGGATCTGTCGACTGGCTTCGGCGTCCGGCTGATCCCGCGGTGCTCGTTCGAGGACGACCCGGTCCTCTTGCGTGGGTGCGACGCTGTAGGACGGTTTCAGCTCCTCGCCGACGACCTCGGCGACCTCGAAGATGGAGCGAGTTTCTTTGTGGGTGGTGGTGCTGGCATACCGTCCGCACACGTTCGTCCTCCCTGATCGGTCCTCTTGATCCCGATCTAACACGCCGGGACTGACGATTTCACCGGGCCCTGCGGAATAGTGCGGAAATGCGACGTCAGGATCCGGTGGCCGTCGAGGACTCGCTGGTAGTAGGTGCCGACGACTGCGCCCCCGTACTCTCCGCCGATCGCGAGACCCTGCAGCAGCCGCAACGTCACCAGCAGTATCGGCGCCAGAATCCCGATGTGGTCATAGGTGGGCATCAGTCCGAGCGTCGTGGTGGCGCCGCCCATGATGAGCAACGTCGTCATGAACGTCTTCTTACGGCCGACGCGGTCCCCCATTCTGCCGAACACCATGGCGCCGATGGGGCGTACGACGAAACCCGTGCCGAAGGACGCCGTGTGGGCGATCCTTGATCACCGGGCCGGGATGGTCGGTCTGCGTGACCCCTTCCTCACGGAACATTCCAGGTACCCGCGCCGGGCAGTGCGGTGAGGACACCTGGACGGTCGGACCAGCCGTTGACGGTCAGGACGGCGACCACCGTTCCCGACCCCGTAAGCACGGGACCCGTGGACCGCGACGGGACCACGGCGCCGGCGGCCCCAGTCGTCAGATTGCGCCAATGCACTGTGCAGACGCAATATTCGACAAATCCGGTCATACCCGGAGCCTCGGGATCTGTGCGCACCATCACCTGCGAATAGACGGGACTGAGAAAACCGGTAGGCAAATTGGTGATTCCGATGACCGGCACCGGCAGGACGGTATCCGTGGGCGCCGCGGTCGCGACGGGTGCGACACCCAGGAAGAGAGCACCCAGTCCGACCAGAACAGAAGCAGCCGAAGTTCCCCGTCCAGGTAGGACGTTCGAGGTACGTCGTCGCATCGGATCTACCTCCCGTGGGGACCCATCCGGTTCGCTCGGACACGACTGGGGCGTGCCGCGGGGTTCACCGATGCCGTCGCCCGGCCGTCGTCATTCGTTACAGCATGCAGAAGAGCGGGAGCAGAAGGGCCATTTGTCTGCTGCTTCGGGTAGGACTCGATGCTCTGGGCCCGGAAGGACTTGCCGTTGCAAGTCGAAGTTGCCGTCCTTGGCGCACGGCGCGGTAACGCCTCACGCCACATGTGCGTCGCGCAGGTTCGCGGCCTCCTCCAGGAGGTCGGGGTCGGCGGTCCGTTCGCGGACCACGCCGATTTCGGCGAGGATCGCTGCCCGGACCTGTTCGAGCGTGACGGCCGGGTTCAGGTCCGTCAGGGACGCCGCGGTGCCGGGGTCGAACTCCAACTCGAGGGCTGCATTGACATCGGTGAGAACCGCCCGCAGGGGGTCGGAATCGGAGACCACCAGTTCGAAGCCGAAGAGCCACGCCCCGGCGACTATTCGCTGCGCGGTCCCTGCCAGCTTGACGCGGCCTGCGCCGTTCACCGTCCAATCACCGGGGCAATACTCACCGGGCACCGGTCCGATGCGAGCGTCGAGACCCAGCTTCCTCAGCACGCCGACGAGCCGCGGGGTGATGCGCTGGAAGCGGGGGCGCGCCCCGACCATGCCCTCGGTGTCCCGGGAGAACATCTCCACGACGAGGGTCTGCTCGTGGTAGGCCGCCGCCCGACCGCCGGCTCCTCGGACGACGGGGGTGAATCCGTGTCGCCGCGCCGCCGCGGCGGCGGCCGGAAACTGCGGTCGAACAGCGTCCAGACGTCCGAACGACAGCGTCCGCGCGGGACTGTAGATGCGGATCAGTGCAGGGGCATTCGGCTCTCGCGCGGTGCGACGCAGAAGTGCCGTGGCGAGCGCCGCGTCCAAGACGGGATCGTCCGGAAAGTGCGTGGTCAGCAACTGCTCGATCGTCATACTCTTCCCGTCGGTCCGCCCCGAATATCTCACGGCCACGACGTCATCGCCGCAACCTGCACGCCACTACAGTGTCGCCGAGGGGGACGACAAGAGCACCCGGAGGCAGTCGACGCGGGATCGGGTTCGCGGATATCCCCGCGGCGGCTCTCACCGGAGCCCTACCCTGGACACGCCGAATTGCACTCCCTGGATGCCTGCACACAGTGTGCCGGGCCAGCGCGCCGAGAGGTCGTCACGATGCTCCTCAGATCGAGTGTGGTCGTCTTGTCTTGTGCCGTCGCCGCGGTAGTGTCCGCGTCCCCCGCCCAGGCCACGCCGTCGTCGGGAGTGACCGCGCAGGTGCTGTTCGAGACCACGGTTCCGGCGGTCGCGGGCAGTTCGGCGGGCACGGATCTCACGCTGCGGCGCATCGAGATCGCCCCCGGCGGCACGACGGGGTGGCACTTCCACGACGGTCCGGTGTACGCGTTCGTCGAATCCGGTGTGCTGTCCCGCACTCTGCAGGACTGCACGAAAGCGGTAACGACAGCCGGTCAGGCGATCACCGAGGACCACGGAAGCGATCACGTGCACGAGGGCTCGAATCTGGGCACCGAACCGCTGGTGTTGCTCGCGTTCTACACGGAACCGGAGGGCAAGCCGCTGTCCGAGGACGCGCCGGCGCCGGCCTGCTGACGGGTCACCGCACCCGCGTCCTCATCGTGTGACGGAGGCGATCCACTCGACTGCTCCCGCGACGTCGTCCACCGTTGCCGTTGCCGACGGCAACGGTGGACGGCGAATCATCAGCACCGGCACGCCCAGTGTGCGGGCGGCGTCGAGTTTCGCGTCGGTCTGACCGCCGCCACTGTTCTTGGTGACCAGGACGTCGATACGGTGCTCACGCATCAGCGTGATCTCGTCGGCCACCGCGAACGGCCCGCGGGCGAGGAGCAGTGTCGACTGCGGCGGCGTCGCCACGTCGGGTGGATCGATCGCGCGGATCAGAAACCACAGTGCGTTCAGGCCGGCGAACGCGTCGACACCCTGCCTGCCGATGGTGAGAAAGACTCTCGTTCCCAGGTCTGGCAGCAGTGCGGCCGCGTCGACGAGGTCGGCGGCGCGGTGCCAGCGTTCGCCGGGACGTGCGGACCATTCCGGGCGCCGCAGCACGACGTGCGGTATCCCGCGACGGTGCGCGGCGTCGGCGGCGTTGCTCGTGATCTGCGCCGCGAACGGATGCGTCGCGTCCACGATCGCGTCGACGGGATGCGCGCGCAGCCACTCGTCGAGTCCGTCCGCTCCCCCGAATCCGCCGATCCGCACGTCGCCGACGGGCATGCGCGGATCGCGGACCCGGCCGGCGAGGGAGGACACGGTGTCGACCCCCGGAACGTCCGTGAGTGCGGCGGCGAGCGCTCGCGCCTCCCCGGTGCCGCCGAGGATCAGGATCCGTGCCACGCTCAGTGGGTGGTGCGCTCGCGAGTGGCGGAATACAGGTAACTGTCCGGAAATCCTTCGGCAGCAAGCACTT
The DNA here is from genome assembly GCF_011603105.1 of Rhodococcus sp. A14. Classification (NCBI taxonomy): domain Bacteria; kingdom Bacillati; phylum Actinomycetota; class Actinomycetes; order Mycobacteriales; family Nocardiaceae; genus Rhodococcus; species Rhodococcus sp. A14. The sequence continues at coordinate 5,295 of NZ_JAAOQS010000133.1, forward strand.
TCCCGACGATTACCACGGCGGTCTTCGTGACGCCCGCGGCCTTCACCTGATCGGCGATCGTGGCCAGGGTGCCGCGGAGCACGATCTCGTCGGGACGCGACGCGAACGCGACTACGGCGGCGGGACAGTCGCGGCCGTAGTTCTCGGTGAGTTCCAGGGCGATCTGATCGATCCGGTGCGCACCCAGGTGCACCACCATCGTGGCACCGCTGCGGCCGAGGGAACGCAGGTCCTCACCCTCCGGCATCGCGGTGGACAGCGTGGACACGCGGGTCAGCACGATCGACTGCGAGACACCGGGAACGGTCAACTCCCGCCCCAGCGACGCCGCCGCGGCGGTGAACGCGGGAACCCCGGGCACCACGGTGTACGCGACGCCGGCAGCCTCGAGCCGGCGCACCTGTTCGGCGACGGCACTGAAGATCGACGGATCACCCGAATGCAGCCGGGCGACGTCCTGACCGGCCGCGTCCGCCTCGATCAGCAGGGCGACGATCTCGTCGAGACTCAGTCGCGCCGTGTCGATCACCCGCGCACCCTCGGGGCATTCCGCCAGCAGTTCCTGCGGGACGAGGCTGCCCGCGTACAGGCAGACGGGGCTCGCCGCGATAATCCGCTGCGCGCGGACCGTGACCAGGTCGGCCGCGCCGGGACCTGCCCCGATGAAGTTCACCGTCATGTCGCATCACCTTCCGACTGCTTCGTCACCGACCACTGCGCCACCGGCAGTTGCGGCCGCCACGCGGTGAACCCGCCGAGCGGCTCACCGCGATACACCTGAAACTTGCGGAGCTGCCCTCCGCATTTCGAGAACCATTGCAGCAAAAGTGCTTCCGATTCCGCCGTCACCGCGTTGGCCACCATCCGGCCGCCGACTCGGAGCCGGGACCAGCACTCCTCGAGCAGACCGTCCTGCGTGACGCCACCGCCGACGAAGATCGCGTTCGGGGTGGACAGTTCCGGCGGTACGTCCTCGAACGCTGCGGGTGCGTCACCGAACACTGGGAGGGACGGCACCCCGAGCGCCGAAGCGTTCGACTCGATCTGGTCGGCACGTGCCGTGCTGCGCTCGAAAGTCACAGCCCGGCAGAGGGGGTGGGTGCGCATCCATTCGATCGCGACCGTGCCGGACCCGCCTCCCACGTCCCACAGCAGCTCCCCCGCCGCGGGGGCGAGAGCGCAGAGCGTCAGTGCGCGGATCTCGTGTTTGGTCATCTGCCCGTCGCCCGTGAACGCGACGTCGGGCAGTCCGGGCATCCGGGTCAGCCGGAGGGTGCCGGAGTCGGCCCGGCAGTCGATCGCGATCACGTTCAGCCGGGCCCCCGGATCATGCGACCAGGCCGACGCCGTTCCGTCGAGCCTCGACTCGTCGGGTCCGCCCAGTTCGCCGAGCACGGTGAGCCGCGACAGCCCGAACCCGTGTTTCGTCAGGAGTTCGGCCGCGGCGGCGGGGGTGTGTTCGTCGCGGCTCAGCACGAGCAGTCGCGTGTGATCGCCGAGTGCAGGCAGGAGCGTGTCCACCGGCCGGTTCACGAGACTGACCACGGGCGTCTCGTGCGCCGCCCAGCCCAGCCGGGCGCAGGCCAGCGTGGCCGACGACGGGTGCGAGATCACCCGCACCCGCTCCGCGCCGAGCAGGTCGACGAGGGTGACGCCGATACCGTGGAACATCGGGTCTCCGCTGGCCAGGACGCACACCCGCCGACCGTGGTGCTGTTCGAACAAGCCCGGCAGCGCGGGGACGAGCGGCGACGGCCACGCCACCCGCAGCGCCGGCGACTCGGGAAGCAGGGCGAGTTGCCGGCCCGAACCCATCACGACGTCGGCGCCCTCGATCGCGCGTCGCGCGGACGGCGCCAGACCGTCCCACCCGTCGGCACCGATACCGACGACGACGATCGGGTCGGTCATCGCGGCATCCGGCGCCAGACCGCCTGCGGCAGCAACCTCATGACGAAGAACACCGGGCGCAACCGTCCCGGCACCCACACTCGGCTCGCACCGCGATGCAGACCCCGCACGACCGCGTCCGCGACCTGCGCCGGTGTGCTCGACATCGGCGCCGGCGACATCCCCTCGGTCATCCGGCCGATCACGAAACCGGACCGCACGAGCAGGAGGGAGACACCGCTGCCGTGGAGGGCGTCGCCGAGACCCGAGGCGAACCCGTCCAGGCCCGCCTTCGCCGACCCGTACACGTAGTTGGCGCGGCGCACGCGCACGCCTGCGACGGACGAGAACACGACGATCCGTCCCGACCGCTGTTCCCGGAGCAGGGTCGCGAGATGCGTGAGCAGATCGACCTGCGCGACGTAGTCGGTGTGGACCACGGCAACGGCGTGCCGCGCGTCCCGCTCAGCGCGCGCCTGATCGCCGAGAATGCCGAACGCCAGCACCGCCACCGACAGCGGTCCGTGCGTGTCCACCACGGACCGCAGCAGCTTCTCGTGGCTGTCGAGGTCGTCGGCGTCGAATTCCACGCAGTCCACCACGGACGCGCCCGCGTCCAGCAGCGCCTGCCGTTCGGCGGCGAGTTCGGTGCTGCGGCGGGCGGCGAGGACGATCGTGCGACCGGGTGCGAGCCGGGTGGCGATCTCGAGGCCGATCTCGCTGCGACCACCGAGGAGGAGTACCACCCCGTCGTCGCCGGGCTTGCCGCTGTTCTTCTTCGATCCCAGGCTCACCCGTCCAGTGTCCTGGATTACCGTCGGGGCATGGACCGCACCCCCTCCACCCCGATCCGCCTGACCGACGCGGCGCTCACCTTCCTCGGCGAATACCACCTCGGGACGCTCACCACCCTCCGCAAGAACGGCACCCCGCACGTCGTCGCCGTCGGCTTCACCTGGGATCAGGAGCACGGGCTGGCGCGGGTCATCACCAACGGCTCCTCGCAGAAGGCCATCAACGCCGAACGCGGAGGGTACGGCGCGGTGAGCCAGGTGGACGGACCGCGCTGGATGACACTCGAGGGCCCGGCCCGGGTGCTGACCGACCCCGATTCCGTCGCCGACGCCGTCGCCCGCTACGCCGCGAGGTACCGCCAGCCCCGGGTGAACCCGACCCGCGTGGTCGTGGAGATCGCCGTCAGCCGCGTACTCGGCTCGGCTGCGCTGCGTCACCACTGAACCGCAATTTCCACGGGACCAGCGCGGACTCGATCTGCACGGCGAGGCTCATCTTGGACACCCCGTCGGTGCGCTCCTCGAACCGGATCGGGACCTCCGCGATGGTCATGCCGCGCTGCACCGTGCGGTAGTTCATCTCCACCTGGAACGCGTACCCGTTGCTCTGCACACCGTCGACGTCGATGGCCCGCAGGGTGTCCGCGTGCCACGCCTTGAACCCGGCGGTCGCGTCCTTGACGCGCAACCGCAGGATCGCGTTGACGTAGAAGTTCGCCCACGCCGACAGCGCCTTGCGATGCCAGGGCCAGTCGCTGGCGACCGCGCCACCGGCCACGTAGCGGGAGCCGAGCACGACGGCCGCATCCGTCGTCGCCAGCGTCTGCACCATCCGCGGGATGGCCTCGGTGGGGTGCGACAGGTCGGCGTCCATCTGGATCACGATGTCCGCGCCCTCGGCCAGCGCCCGGGTCATCCCGGCGACGTAGGCCCGTCCGAGGCCGTCCTTCACGGTCCGGTGCAGGACTCCGACCGGGATAGGACCGCTCTGCGCGAGCGTGTCGGCGACCTCACCGGTGCCGTCCGGCGAGTTGTCGTCGACGACCAGCACATGCAGGTTCGGAATTTCCGACGCCGCGAGAAGCTCGACGATCTTGGGCAGGTTGTCGCGTTCGTTGTAGGTCGGTACGACGACGGTTACCTTCGGGGCGACGCTTTCCATGACACCTTCGCGTGATCTGTGATCCCGACTCTCCGCGGACGTGCAGCGGCGAGTGCGGTCGTGAACAAATGGAAGATGTTACTACCAGCGCCGCACCGCCCCCGCACGCTCCCGGTGCTCAGCCGGGGAGCACCGTCAGCCCGTGGGGCCGGGTGTTGACCGGCTCGCAGCCGTCAGCGGTCACGATCACGATGTCCTCGATCCGCGCACCCCACTCCCCGCGGAAGTAGATGCCGGGCTCCACGCTGAACGCCATCCCCTCGGCCAGCTCGATCGCATTACCCGACACGATGTACGGCTCCTCGTGCACCGACAACCCGATTCCGTGCCCGGTCCGGTGCACGAATACCTCGGCCAGCCCCTGCGCGGCCAGCAGGTCGCGGGCGGCCGCGTCGACCGCCTCCGCGGTGACGCCGGGACGCACCAGGTCGACGGCCGCCGCCTGCGCCTCCTCCAGGACCGCGAACTTGGCTGCCACACCCGGATCGGGCTCACCCATGCTGTACGTGCGGGTGGAGTCGGAGTTGTAGCCGGGTTCGACGGGCCCGCCGATGTCGATGACCACGACGTCACCCGATTCGACGACCCGCTCGGACACCTCGTGGTGCGGGTCGGCTCCGTGCGGTCCCGAGCCGACGATGACGAACGCCGCCTCGGTGTGTCCCTCCGCCAGGATCGCGGCGGTGATGTCCGCCGCCACCTCGGCCTCGGTGCGGCCGACCTTCAGGAACTCCCCCATCCGTGCGTGGACCCGGTCGATGGCCTGACCGGCCCGGCGCAACGCGTCGATCTCCGCTTGGTCCTTGACCATCCGCAACTCCCGCAGCACCCCGGTGGCCAGGACCGGCAGCGCACCGAGCGCCTCCGACAGCGGAATCAGGTGCAGCGCAGGCATCGCATCGGTGACGGCGGTCCGGGCAGGCGACGGCAGCAGTCCCGACACCAACGCGTACGGGTCGACCCCGTCGACCCAGTCACGGATCGTCAACCCGAGCTCGGACGCCGCCGACTCGGTGAGCGACGCCAGTTCGAGCCGCGGCACGACCACGGACGCGGTGTCGCCGTTCGCGGGAATCACCAGGCAGGTGAGCCGTTCGAACGACTCCGCGCGCGAACCCAGCAGATACCGCAGGTCGGGTCCCGGGGTGATGAGGAGGCCGTCGAGTCCGGCGTCGCGGGCCAGTGCGCCTGCGCGAGCGATCCGGTCGGCATAGATGGTGGTCGGGAAGCGTGAAGTCGATGCGCCGAGGGAACTCATGGCTTCAGGCTAAACCGGTTTGGCAGGATGAGGGTCATGACAGGGCCTCTGCTTCTCCTCGACGGTGCCAGCCTCTGGTTTCGCGCGTACTACGCGCTACCCGACTCGATCACCTCACCCGACGGTCGATCCGTCAACGCGGTGCGCGGGTTCACCGACATGGTGGCCGCACTGATCACCAAGCACCAACCGACCCGGCTCGCAGTGTGCCTCGACCTCGACTGGCGGCCCGCGTTCCGCGTCGAGGCCGTGCCCACCTACAAGGCGCACCGGGTCGCCGAGGACACCGGCGGGGCGGAGGAAGAGGTGCCCGACACCCTGTCGCCGCAGGTCCCGATGATCCTGGATGTCCTGGCCGCCACCGGAATCGCGACCGCCGGTGCGGAAGGGCTCGAGGCCGACGACGTTCTCGGCACCCTGGCCGCCACCGAGACTCGCGACACCACCATCGTCGTCACCGGCGACCGCGACCTCCTGCAGGTCGTCACGGACGACCCCGTGCCGGTGCGGGTGCTGTACGTGGTGCGCGGCCTCGCCAAGGCCGAACTGCTCGGGCCGGAAGAGGTCGCAGCCAAATACGGGGTGCCCGCCGACCGGGCCGGTGAGGCCTACGCCGAACTCGCCCTGCTGCGCGGCGACTCGTCCGACGGGCTGCCGGGGGTGAAGGGAATCGGCGAGAAGACCGCGTCGAGCCTGATCATGCAATACGGATCGCTCGCCGCCCTGCGGGCCGCCGCAGCCGATCCCGAATCCGACATGGCGAAGGGTGCGCGCGCGAAATTCGCCGCCGCAGCCGATTATCTCGACGCGGCACTGCCGGTGGTGCGGGTGGTGCGGAACGCGGATGTCGAACTGTCCCGTGAAGACACGCTGCCCGCCGAACCGGTCGATGCGGACCGGCTCGGCAGGCTGGCGGAGGAACTCGGAATCGAGAATTCCGTCGGCCGCCTCACTGCGGCGATGAAAAAGGTGGCCGCCGCACGGGTTCCGTGACGGACGGGTGGGCCGAGGACGTGTCTAACTGGGGCGGCTCACCTCGTACGTACCCTTGTCGTCGGTGAAGGTGAGAGTGACCTGCTTCTTCTCACCGTCGACGGTGAGACTGCACGTGAAGCTGTTGCCCTTCTTCACTTCCTGATCCGCGGGGCACGTGACACCGGACACGTTCTCGGCGCCGTACGAATCGGTGACGATGCGCTCGACACCGTCCTCGGCCGCCTTCTGATCGAGCGTGTCCGTGCCGAAGACCGTGAACGCGAGCACCAGGGCGATACCCACGATCACCAGCAGAGCCACCACACCACCGATGATCAACGGCAGCTTCGACTTCCCCGACGACGGCGGCTGCCCCCACTGCTGCTGGCCGGGGGTCGGGCCCCACTGCTGCGGCTGACCCGGTTGCTGCCCCCACTGCGGCTGCCCGGGCTGCTGACCCCACTGTCCCGGACCCGGCTGTCCGAGCTGACCGGGTTGCGGCGGCTGACCCCACTGCGGTTGTCCGGGCTGCTGCGGGTGCTGGCCCCACTGCGGCTGCCCGGGCTGCTGAGGCTGACCCGGTCCCGGCTGTCCCCACGGCTGGGCGGGCGGCTGCTGACCGTACTGCGGCGCCCCGTACTGGCCGCCGGTCTGGTCAGGGTTACCCTGGCCCGGTTGCTGTCCCTGGGCCCATTGCCCGTTCGGGTCGTTCGGTCCGTAAGGGCCGCTCATCGTCGCCTCCCGCTCACGTGTCAAGTTTTGTACCTACCGTAACGCCCCACCATCGGATTCGGGCCCTCGGACGGCGTGCGAATCCAACCACACGGCGTCGGGTCACGCAGCATCCACGGCGACGACACCGCGGCGGATCGCCGCGACCGCACGACCTGCGGCTTTGCCGACATCCGGATCGGGGGACGTCGACCGGACCTGTTCGAGCAGGTCGATCACCTGCCTGCACCACCGAACGAAGTCGCCGGCAGACAGTGCACGCCCCTGATCTCCTGCCGCGATCAGCGCCTCGACGAGCGAATTGTCGCTCGCCCAGTGGAAGATCGCGGCAGCGAAGCCGAGGTCCGGCTCACGCGTGGGCGGCAGTTTGTGCCGGATCTCGTCCGCCCGCAGCTCCCGCCACACCCGCACCGTCTCGTCGAGGGCGTGCCGCAATGCTCCCGGACCGCCGCCTTCGACGGTGTCCCCTTCACGGCGCGATTCGAAGATCACGGCGGACACGACGGCGGCGAGCTCCGCGGGCCCGAGCCCCTTCCACACACCCTGCCGGAGACACTCGGCCACCAAGAGGTCGCTCTCGCAATAGATTCGGCTCAACCGCGTGCCGTGCTCGGTGGCGTCGGGGTGTTCGCCCGGCGAGATGTAGTCGCGCTCGGCGAGCAGCGACAGGATGCGATCGAACGTGCGCGCCAACGAGTTCGTCGTGGCAGCCACCTTCTGCCGCATCGTCTCGGTCTCGCGGGCCAGCCGGTTGTAGCGTTCACCGATCCGGCTCAGCTGCTCGCGGTCGGGCCAACTGTGGCACGGGTGCTGCCGGATGGCGCGTCGCAGCCGCGCGATCTCGGCGTCGTCGGCGCCGGCACCCGACTTCTTACGCTTCCGGCGACCCGGCGCAACGATTCCGGTGCTGCGCAATGCCGATGCCAGATCACGTCGCACCCGGGCGGTGTGGTGATCGAAGCGCCGCGGCAACCGCATCGATCCCAAAGACCGTGCAGGCTCGGGGAAGTCGCCGGCCGACACCCGGCCCGCCCATTTCGCCTCGGTGAGGATCAACGGCTTCGGATCCGTCGGGTCCCGGTCCGGTTCCAGCACCACGGCCAGACCGGAGTGCCGTCCCACGGGGATCGCGATCACGTCGCCGCGCCGCAGTGCGACGAGCGAGGCGACGGCGGCGTCCCGGCGTTCGGTTCGGCCTGCCCGTTCGAGTGACCGTTCCCGGCTGCTCAGTTCCTCCCGCAGGCGCGCGTACTCGAAGTACTCGCCGTCCTCGCCGCCCAGCCGTTCGCGGAGCGTGGTGAGCGCGGCCTCGTTGCGTTCGATGCCGCGCGTCAGGCCGACCACGGACCGGTCGGCCTGGAACTGGGCGAACGACCGCTCGAGCAGGGCCCGTGATTCCGCCGCGCCCATGCGATCGACCAGGTTGATGGTCATGTTGTAGCCGGGACGGAACGAGCTGCGGAGCGGAAAGGTGCGCGTGGAGGCCAGCCCGGCGACGTCCACAGGTTCCACCCCGGGCTGCCACAGGACCACCGCGTGACCCTCGATGTCGATGCCGCGACGTCCCGCCCGGCCGGTGAGCTGCGTGTACTCCCCCGGGGTGAGTTCGGCGTGGGCCTCGCCGTTGTACTTGACGAGGCGTTCGAGGACGACCGTGCGGGCGGGCATGTTGATGCCCAGCGCCAGCGTCTCGGTGGCGAACACGGCCCGGACCAGCCCCTTGACGAACAACTCCTCGACCGTCTGCCGGAACGCGGGCAGCATCCCCGCGTGGTGCGCGGCGAGCCCCCGCTCGAGCGCCTTGCGCCATTCCCAGTACCCGAGGACCTCCAGATCGGCCTTCGGCAGTTCGGCGGTGTGGGCGTCGATGATGGTCCGGATCTCGGCGACCTGCTCCGGCGTCGTCAGATCGAGGCGGGACCGCAGGCACTGCGCCAGCGCGGCATCGCACCCGGCGCGGCTGAAGATGAACGTGATCGCCGGGAGGAGTCCCTCGTCGTCGAGGCGGGAGATCACTTCCGGTCGGGGCAGCGGCCGGAAGTCGCTGGAGAACCCGCCGCCGCGGCGTCCCCTACCCCGGTTCTCCCACGAGTCGGCCCGCTCGAGCGCCTGTCGCTGTTTGACGTGCCGGACCAGATCCTGGTCGACCACCAGATCTTTGAGCGCGTCCCCGCTGCGCGCCCTCGTGTCGAAGAGGTCGAACAGCCGCTTCCCGACCATGATGTGCTGCCACAGCGGGATCGGGCGGTTCTCGTCGACCACCACGGTGGTGTCGCCGCGCACCGTTTCCATCCACGCGCCGAACTCCTCGGCGTTGCTGACGGTCGCCGACAGGCTCACGAGGCGGACGTCCTCGGAAAGGTGCAGGATCACCTCTTCCCACACGGCCCCACGGAACCGGTCCGCCAGGAAGTGCACCTCGTCCATGACGACGTGGGACAACCCGCGCAGCGCCGGGGAGTCGGCGTACAGCATGTTCCGCAGCACCTCGGTGGTCATGACGACCACGGGGGCGTCCGAGTTGATGCTCGAATCGCCGGTCAACAGCCCGACCGTGTCCTTGCCGTACCGCCGCACCAGCTCCGCGTACTTCTGATTGCTCAGCGCCTTGATGGGTGTGGTGTAGAAGCACTTGCGACCGGAGGCGAGCGCCAGGTGCACGGCGAATTCGCCGACCACGGTCTTTCCCGCGCCGGTCGGGGCGCAGACGAGGACGCCGTGGCCGCCCTCGAGAGCACGGCAGGCGTTGATCTGGAAGGGGTCGAGCACGAAGCCGAGCTGCGCCGAGAACACATCGAGTTCGGTGCCGCCGGTCGTGTCACCTGTTGTCACTGCCACCCCGTCAGATTGTCACAGGGTGTCGGAGAAGTCCTGACCCGGTGTGTTGCTGCCGGTCGTGCTCGCCTCGTCGTTCTTGCTCGCGGCGCCGGACCTCCCGGACTTGCGTGACCGCCGGAACCGGCCCGCCGGCTCGGGGACCGGTGTGGCGGCGACGTCGAACGCCTCGTTCAGGTCCGACGGCGCGGCGATCGTCGACGCCTCGTCGTCGTCGAGGGCACCCCACTCCTGCTCCGTCCGACGAGCCTTGCGGCGGTCGTTGATGCGGGCGATCTGCACGGCGACCTCGAACAGCAGGGTCAACGCGAACGCGAGCGCGAGCATCGAGAACGGGTCCTGCCCGGGGGTGGCGATCGCGGCGAACACGAACAGAGCGAAGATCAGGCCGCGGCGCCACGCCTTGAGCTTCGCGTAGGGCAGGATGCCGACGAAGTTCAGCGCGACGATGAGCAGCGGGATCTCGAAACTGACACCGAAGATGATCAGCAGGTTGATGATGAACCCGAAGTATTCCGCGCCGCCGAGTGCGGTGATCTGGACGTTGTCGCCGATCGTCAGCAGGAAGTGCAAGGCCTTCGCGACGACCACATAGGCGAGGACGGCGCCGGCGAGGAACAGCGCGGCGCCGGACACCACGAAGCCGATCGCGTAGCGGCGCTCCTTCGAGTAGAGGCCGGGCGTGATGAACGCCCACAGCTGGTACAGCCAGATGGGACAGGCGAGGACGATGCCTGCCGTCAGCGCGACCTTGAAGCGGAGCATGAACTGCTCGAACGGTCCGGTCGCGAGGAGCCGGCACGACCCGTCGTTGCTCAGGTCGGCGCGACTCGACGCCGGCAGCGAACAGTACGGTCCGCGCAGGAGCTCACCGAGACTCTCGATCCCGAGAATCTGGTGGGAGTACCAGAAGAAGCCCACCGCGGTGGTGACCACGATGGCCAGCACCGACAGGAGCAACCGCGTGCGCAGCTCGTAGAGGTGATCGACCAACGACATGGTGCCGTCGGGATTGGTCCTCCGCTTGCTGTGGCGCGGATCGAACGGAATTCGCACTGTTGTTCGCCCTAGTCTTGGTCAGCAGGCAACCGGGGTGACGAGTCACCCCGGTTGTCAGGCGGCTCGGGCTATGCCGACTTGGGCTCGGTGTGCTGCGGCTGCACCGGCGCCGGAGGGGTGACCGGTGCGGGGGTGGTGTCCGCCACGGGCAGCTCGGCGGGCGCGCTCTGCTGCGCGGTGGGCGCCGGCGTGCTGTTGTCGTTCTGCATCTCCTTGACCTCGCTCTTGAAAATGCGGAGCGAACGGCCGAGTCCACGAGCCGCGTCGGGCAGCTTCTTGGAACCGAACAGGATGATGACGACCAGCGCGACGATGGCCCAGTGCCAGGGGCTCATGGCTCCCATGATGAAACCTCCAAAAGATCAGGTGACCACGATGCTACCGGACATACACGGCACCGGTCCGGTCGAAACCGGCTAGTTGCGCTGCCGTTTACCTGTCGGTTTCCTGGGTCCCCGCCGTGAGCGCAGATCGTCGAGCAGGGCGTCCCCGGACCAGTGCCGGTTCCCGCCCGCCTCGGCCTCGCGGATCAATTCGACCAGCCTCGCGTTCACCGGCGCGGCCGTGCCCGACGCCGCGGCCAGGCGCACGATCTCCCCGCTGATCCAGTCCACTTCGGTGCGCCGGCCCGCTTCGAGGTCGTCCCACATCGAGGATCGTGCGTGCGGGTCGATGGCCAGCATCCGGCTGCCCGCCACCCGGAACACCCCGTCCGGGACGGTCAGCAACCGGGGAATCCACTGCGGCGGCAGCGGTGTGAGCTTGGCGACAGCGATGCCGCGGGCGGTCAGGAGAGTCAGCGCCTCCCGCTGTGCCAGGGCGACCGCGCGCCGAAACGACCGCTGCGACAACTCCTCGCGGAGCGGCAGGCCCGAGAGGGCGTTCACCGCGTTGTTCAGGTTGAGCAGCAGCTTCGCCCACTGCACCGAGCGGAAGTCCGCACGTGCGTGCAGCGGCAGCCCGGCGTCGTCGAAGACCGGCGCGAATGCGCGCACCGCCGGATGCTGCTCGATCTCGAGATCACCCTCGGAGCCCTGGTGGAAATGCCCGTCGCCGCGGTGCACCACGTTGAACGGCACCATCGCCGCGAGAACGACCTGCTCCGGCAGTGCCGTGCGCAGGGTGTCCGCATTGCCCAACCCGTTCTGCGCACTGACCACCACCGTGTCGGAACCGATCGCCGACGCCAGTGCGGCACCTGCCTCCGGTGTCCCCGCCGACTTCACCGAGACCACGACGAGATCGGCCGTGGCCGCCGACTCGGGACCGGTCGCGAAGGCGATGTCGGCGGCACCGACCCGGATGTCCGCTCCGTGCAGGTCCGTCAGCCGCAACCCGTGTTCACGGATCTCCGCCCCGACACGCTCCCGGCCGATCAGGGTCACCTCGGCGCCGGCCGCCGCGAGCCGGCCCCCGACATAGCAACCGATGCTGCCCGCGCCGAAGACGCTGATCCGCAGCGGACGCCCGTCGCAGCTCATGCCTCGACGGCGTCGTAGGCGGACAGCGCCTCCACGGCCCGGCGGCGCACCTCGTCGACCAGTTCCGCAGGTTCGAGCACGGTGATTCCGGAACCGAACCCGAGCACGAGCCGGGCCATCCACTCGAGCGCCCCGTAACTCATGCTCGCCTCGACCGAGCCGTCGGGAGCGACCGTCCGGACATCCATCGGGTAGTAGTCGAGCACCCAGACGCAGTCGGCACCGACGTGCAACCGGGCCTGGGGAAGGGACGCGTCGCCGCTGAACAATTCCAGGTTGGAATCCCGCACGAGAGCCTGCGCCGGCGGTGTGGACGGCTCGTCCAACTCGGTGGCGGCGTCGATCCGGTCGAGCCGGAACAGCCGGACCCCCTCGGCCTGCCGGCACCACGCCTGCAGGTAACTCTGATTGTCGACCAGCACGACCCGCACCGGATCCACGGTGCGCTCGGTGACGCGGTCCCGGGACGCCGAGTAGTACGTCAGGTGGAGGGCACGCCGATGATGAAGCGCGGACCGCACCGTGGCGGCGATGGGATCTTCCGCCACGTCCTCCACCGCCTCCCGCTCCGACGTCGGCGTCACCGCCGCGCGGGCCGCCGCGGTGCCCGCGGCGTCCTCGATCTTCGCGATCGCACTGTGCGCCGCGGACGGATCGACCATGCCCGGCATCTCCACCAGCGAACGCAGGGCAATCAGCAGGGCTGTCGCCTCGGTGGACGTCAACCGCAGCGGGCGGTCGATGCCCGCCGAGAAGGTCACCTCGATGCTCTCCTCGGAGAACGAGAGGTCGATGAGGTCGCCGGGACCGTAGCCGGGTAGGCCGCACACCCACAACTGGTTGAGGTCCGACATCAGCTGTGTGGTGGTGACGCCCAGTTCGGCGGCGGCCTCGGCCGCACTCATCCCGGGGTTCGCGATGAAGTACGGCACCAGGTTGAGGAGCCGGGACAGTCTCGACGACAGCCTGTTGCTCACGACGTCCCCCCTCCCCGTGCGGCGTCCTTCAGCTTGGTCAGCACATCGTGACGCAGTTCGGGTGGATCGAGGACCAGGGCGTCCGCCCCGTGGCCCGCGACCAGCCGCGCGATCCAGTCCCGGGAGCGGACCGGAATCCCGAGCACGGTGCCGCTGCGCTCGTTCACCCGCTTCTCCTCCGCCGTGGTCGCCAGTCGGCGCAGTTCCTGGGCACGGCCCTCCGCCACCCACACGGTGGCGGTCCCCGTGACCTCACCCGAACCGGTGACCCGGTCGACGATCTCCCGGAGGTCGACGCCCGCCGGTTTGTGGACGACCCCGGACGGTCCGAACTCCGTCACGTCGTCGCCGATCCGCGACAGCCGGAACGTCCGGACGGCCCCCCGGTCGACGTCGTGACCGACGAGGTACCACCGGCCGTGCGCGGTGACGACTCCCCAGGGCTCGACGGTGCGCTGGGTGTACGGCTCGTTCAGGGCGCCGCGGTGCGGGAAATGCACGGCGCGGCCGGCATCGACCGCCGCCAGCAACTTGCCGAGCGCCGGTTCGGACCCTCGGGTGCGGGCGGGCACCGCGGTGATCGGGGTGGCCGCCGAATCCGGATCCACCTGCACACCCGCCGCACGCAGCTTGAGCAGTGCCCCCTGAGCCGCGGACGTCAACTCCGGGGACTCCCACAGCTGGACCGCCACCGCGACCGCCGCGGACTCCTCCTGACTGAGGTCGATGTCGGGAAGCTCGTACGCGTTGCGGTTGATGCGGTAGCCCTCGACCGTCGAGAAGCGCGACGCCTGCCCGGTCTCGAGCGGAACACCGAGATCCCGGAGCTCGTTCTTGTCGCGTTCGAACATGCGGCTGAACGCCTCGTCGCTCGCGGAGTCGGCGTACCCGGCAACGCTCTCGCGAATCTTCTCGGCGGTGAGGAACTGTCTGGTGGACAACAAACAGATCACCAGGTTCATCAACCGCTCGATCTTGGAAGTCGGCACGCCCGGAAGCCTAGTGGGTGAGCCCGTTACGGACTCTCACAGCGCCGCTACATCGAGGCAATCAGCCGCTCCACCCGCTCGTCGACCGACCGGAACGGGTCCTTGCACAGCACGGTCCGCTGGGCCTGGTCGTTGAGCTTGAGGTGCACCCAGTCGACCGTGAAGTCGCGTCCGGCCTCCTGCGCCGCCGTGATGAACTCGCCGCGCAGCTTCGCCCGAGTGGTCTGCGGCGGAGTGTCCACCGCCGCCTCGATCGTCTCGTCCTCGGTGATCCGCTTCACCAGACCCTTGCGCTGCAGCACGTCGAACACGCCGCGACCGCGTTTGATGTCGTGGTACGCCAGATCGAGCTGCGCGATCTTCGGGTCGGCCAGCTCGAAGCCGTGCCGGTCCTGATAGCGCTGGAACAGCTTGCGCTTGATCACCCAGTCGATCTCCATGTCGACCTTCGCGAAGTCCTGTGTCTCGACGGCGTCGAGCATGCGACCCCACAGGTCGACGACCTGAGTGACCTGCGGATCGGGATCCCGGTTCTGCAGGTGTTCCACCGCACGCGCGTGGTACTCCCGCTGAATGTCGAGGGCGCTGGCCTGCCGGCCGCCGGCGAGCCGCACCGGGCGGCGTCCGGTGACGTCGTGGCTGACCTCGCGGATGGCGCGGATCGGGTTGTCGAGCGCGAAGTCGCGGAACGACACCCCGGCCTCGATCATCTCGAGCACGAGCGCCGCCGTGCCCACCTTCAGCATGGTGGTGGACTCGGACATGTTCGAGTCGCCGACGATCACGTGCAGGCGGCGGTACTTCTCCGCGTCGGCGTGCGGCTCGTCACGGGTGTTGATGATGGGCCGCGACCGCGTGGTCGCCGAGGACACGCCCTCCCAGATGTGCTCGGCGCGCTGCGACAGGCAGAACGTGGCCGCTTTCGGCGTCTGCAGGACCTTGCCCGCGCCACAGATCAGCTGCCGCGTCACCAGGAACGGGAGCAGCACGTCCGAGATCCGGGAGAATTCGCCGGCCCGGGCAACGAGGAAGTTCTCGTGACAGCCGTACGAATTGCCTGCCGAGTCCGTGTTGTTCTTGAACAGGTAGATGTCGCCGCCGATGCCTTCCTCGGCGAGCCGCTGTTCGGCGTCGATCAACAGCTCCTCGAGAACGCGCTCCCCCGCCCGGTCGTGGTTGACCAACTGGATGAGGTTGTCGCACTCGGCTGTCGCGTATTCGGGGTGCGAGCCGACGTCCAGATACAGGCGGGCACCGTTCCGGAGAAACACGTTGGAGCTCCGGCCCCACGACACCACCCGCCGGAACAGGTAGCGCGCAACCTCGTCCGGGCTCAGTCGCCTGTGACCATGGAAGGTGCAGGTCACACCGAACTCTGTCTCAATTCCCATGATTCGTCGCTGCACACCTCGACAGTACAACGCCGATCACCCGGCGGAGCGGAAAAACCCTCCGGCGACACCCCGCGCATACCCTGAGATGGTGAACCGACACCTACGCCGAATCCACCGGGCCGACGAGATCGTCTTCGACCGCAGCGCCGATCTGAGCCCCTCCGAGCTCGACCGGGCCATGCGCTTCCTCAGCCGCGCGGCCGACAAGGGGCTCCTGTGGTGGTTCGTGGCGGCGGTCCTGGGACTGGTCGGCGGGCGCGCCCGCCGCGGTGGTGTGCGCGGACTGCTGTCCCTCATGATGGCGAGCGGTCTGGCCAACGGCATCCTCAAACCGCTGTTC
>NZ_JAAOQS010000134.1:0-20989 GCF_011603105.1 Rhodococcus sp. A14
CCACCCTTCGGGGCTCGGCGGTCGGTGCGCTCGTGGCCGCTCTCGCGGTCGCCGCGCACGGCATCGGCGGGGGCGGCCTTCCCGAATCCGCGGCGCTGACCCTGCTGTTCGTCACGTGTAGCGGGGTCGGCGCGGTCACCGCGCAACTGCCCGCACGCGTCCACGGCCCGCTCGCGCTGGTGGGCGCCCTCGGTGTCGGCCAGGTGGCCGGACACTTCGCTCTCACACTCACCTCGCACGTGCACTCGGTGGTCCCTGCCGTGCCGATGCTGGCCGCGCACGCGGCCGCCACCGTGATCTGCGCGCTGCTGATCGCGAACGCCGAGCGTCTGTACGGCCCCCTCGTCCACGTCTGGCGGGTGGTACTCCGCGGCGAACCGCAGCCCGTCTCGGCGGCGCCTACGGCGCACGTCCCCGCGCGTCCCGCGAATCCCGTGGACGCCCTGCTGCGCGCGAGCATTTCGCGTCGCGGACCCCCGGTCCCGGTCTGACTCTCACCTCTTCTCGCTTCAGACCCTCAAAAGGACCTTCGATGAATTCCCTCTTTTCCCGTGCCCTTTTCACGGCCGGTGCGGCCGGCGGCGCCATGCTGCTCGCGGCCGGTGTCGCCGCCGCCCACGTCACCGTCGTCGCCCCCGGCGCCGAACAGGGCGGCTACTCCGTCCTGACCTTCCGAGTTCCCACCGAATCCGAGACGGCGTCCACCACCAAGCTGACCGTCACGCTCCCCGACCTGAAATCGGCTCGCACCACCCCACTGCCGGGGTGGACGTCCGTCGTCGAGAAGGACCCGACGTCCAAGCTCGCGAAGTCCGTGACGTGGACCGCCGACCCTGGTGTCGGTGTCGCGCCCGGCCAGTTCCAGCAGTTCGAGCTGTCCGCCGGACCGCTGCCGGAGCAGGACGAGGTGTCGTTCGCGGCCGCCCAGACGTACAGCGACGGCGAGGTCGTCAACTGGGATCAGGCGGTCGGCGCCGACGGTGCGGAGCCCGACAAGCCGGCACCCACGCTCACGCTGGCCGCGGCGAGCGGTGAAGACCACAGCCACGACGCGGGCGGCGCCACGACGTCCGAAGAGACCGAGACGACGGCGTCCGGCACCGACGACACCGCCCGCTGGCTGGGCGGCGTCGGCCTGATCCTGGGCGCACTCGGCGCGGCCCTCGGTCTCGGCGCCATGGTCCGGAGCCGTCGCTCATGAGAAGACGCATCACCTTCACGTCGGTGAAGGTGATCGCGGTCGGACTGCTGACCATGCTCGCGAGCATGCTCGGGGCAGGCACCGCGCTCGCCCATTCCGTCGTGATCAGCTCCACCCCCGAGAACGGTTCGGAGGTCGCGGCCGGCCCGGAACGGGTGAGCGTCACGTTCAACGAGGCGCTGCAGGAATCGTTCGCGTCCCTCACCGTGGTGGGACCCGACGGCAACCTGTGGACCAAGGGTGACCCGGCCGTCGAGGGACCCACGGTCAGTGCCGAACTCGGCGAGCTGGGACCGGCCGGTGTGTACACCGTCGCGTTTCGCGTCACGTCCGCCGACGGGCATCCGGTGAGCGGAACCCGCACGTTCACCCTCACCCAGGAGGGGTCGGGCACGCCCGGCGCCGCGGCCGACAGCTCGGGCGAATCCGGCAGCGGCGGAGTTCCGCTGTGGCCGTTCATCGTTGCCGGTGTGCTCGTGTTCGGCGGCGGGCTGTGGTTCGTGCTCCGCAAGCCTCGCGGCGAGAACTGAGCACGGTGGGTACGGCGCGACAGTCCTGGCTGCTGTTCGCCGTACCCACATCGCTCCTCGGGGTCGCGTGCGGTTGGGCGTTGGCGCAACCGGAAGACCCGTCCCCGTCGAGCGCCGTCCGGGCGCTGTGCCTGGTGCTCGGTTCGGCGGTGCTCGGACTCGCCGCGCTGGGCTGGTGGAGTCGCGCGGACAGCCGTCCCCTCCTGCGGGACCAACGGCTGTGGCGGTTGTCGACCGCGGTCGCCGGTGCGTGGATGCTCGCCGAGGCGGTGCTGCTGTCGATGACGGCGGCGGAGGCCGACGCCCTGGGGTTGTCCGAGCTGTCGGTCGGACGGTTCGGCGCGTACGTGACCGAGATCAGCGCGGGACGCGTCGACCTCGCCGTTCTCGTGTGCACGGCCGCGGCCACCGCGTGGTCGGCCGTTGCGTTCCGCCGCACCGACGCCCGGCTCCCCGTGCCCGTTCTGGTGCTCGCGGCCCTCGCCCTGGTGGCCCGGCCGATCACCGGCCACATGTCGCAGCAGGTTCTCGGCTCGGTCCTCGATGTCGTCCACGCACTGGCCGCCGCGGTGTGGTTCGGGCTCCTCGCCGCCCTCGGCCTGATGCTCCGGTCGCGCGGGGACTGGTCGTCGTGGCTGCCGCGGTATTCCGTCGTCGCGTGGCGGTGCGTGTGGCTGCTGACCGCGACCGGGATCGTCGACGCCGCGGTCCGGCTGGGTGGGGTGACGCCACTGTTCGACACCGGTTACGGCCGCATCGTGCTCGCGAAGGCGGTGGCGTTGGCGGCGCTCCTCGGGCTCGGCTGGTGGTGGCGGCGAACGTGGGTCGGGCAGGCCGCCGCACACCGGATCAGCGCCGAAGGGTCCCTGCGGCGCGCGATCGTGGAGGTGGTGGTGATGGCCGTTCCGTTCGGTCTCGCCGCCGCCCTCGCTACCACCGCCTGACCCGTGAGTACATATTGACGTCCGGCGGTTAATAAGTACTCACGGGCGCGTCAGCGCAAGAGGATCTTCCCGCGGCTGCCGCCCTTCTCGCCGGCGCGCTGAGCGTCGGCCGCGTCGGTCAGGGGGAAGGTGCGGGCCGGCGGGAGGGCCAGCGTCCCGTCCGCGGCGAGGGCGCCCAGCCGGCGCAGGGTCTCCGCGCTCCGGTCGCCGGCGTTGCCGGACGAGAAGGTGATTCCCAGCCCGAACGCGGCACCGTCCGACAGCGTCACGATCCGGTCGGTGCCCCCGCGCAGGTCCATCGCCGCCTCGAGTCCGCCGAAGCCGACGTCGAGGACGGCGTCGACACCGTTCGGCGCGAGTTCGCGGACCCGGTCCGCCAGCCCCTCACCGTATGTCGTGGGGGTCACGCCCAGCTCCCGCAACGCGTCGTGGTGTTTCTCGCTCGCGGTACCGATCACGGTGACACCCGAATCCAGCGCCAGTTGCGCCGCAATGGTTCCCACCGCACCCGACGCGCCGTTCACCAGTAACGTCTCCCCGGACTTCGGCTTCAGGAGCCGCAGTCCACGCGTGGCGGCTTCGCCGGCTACCGGAATGGTGGCGGCGTCCGTCCAGCTCAACCCTTTCGGCTTGGGCACGACGATCGAGGCGAGCGCGTATTCGGCGTAGCCGCCGGTGTCGGACCAGCCGAACACCTCGTCGCCGACCACCACACCGGTCGCCTCCGGACCGACCGCGTCGACCACGCCGGCCACTTCGCTGCCCGGGATCTTCGGGAACTGCACCGACATCACCTCGGCCATCGACCCCGACCGCAGCTTCCAGTCGATCGGGTTCACGCCGGCCGCCCGGATGACGAGGCGCACCTGGTTGCCGGTGGGCTCGGGCACCGGCACGTCGTGGGTCTCGAGCACTTCGGGACCACCGTAGGACGAGTAGGAGACTGCCTTCATGGTCTGTTTCGCGTGGGAATTCGTCATGAAGACAATCTCGTCCTCGGCGGTCCGTCGCGCCAGACATTCGGCTGGTTGATCACAGGGCGGCGGCGGCCTTCGTCAGATCGGCGACGAGGGCGTCGAACGCGTCGTCCCGATCCTCCGACGGTCCGCGGAGCACGGCGGACGGGTGGATCGTCGCGAAGACGTCCGGATCCACGTCGACGTCCACCTCGCCGTCGAGGTGCAGTAACTCTCCGCGGTGTTCGGTGAGCCGGAACGACGGGCCGAGCAATGCCTGCGCGGCGGTGGCCCCGAGGCACACGAGGACGTCGGGTTGCACCGCCGCCAGTTCGGCGATCAGCCACGGCCGGCACGCGACGATCTCGGTGCGGTTCGGCTTCTTGTGGATTCGGCGCTTGCCGCGTTCGGCGGGGACGAACTTGAAGTGTTTGACCGCGTTGGTGACGTACGTGAGGTTCCGGTCGATGCCCGCCGCGTCGAGCGCCTTGTTCAGAAGCTTTCCCGCCGGGCCGACGAACGGTTCACCGGCGCGGTCTTCCTGATCGCCCGGCTGTTCGCCGACGAGCATCATCCGCGCGGATCGCCTGCCCGCGCCGAAGACGGTGTGCTCGGCGTCGCGGTACAGATCGCAGCCGTGGCATCCGTCCGCCGCGTGGGACAACGCGTCGAGGTCGACGGTGTTCGGCACGAACGGTGCGGCCGAGGGCTTCGTGGCGCGTGACATGTGCGTCGAGTACCCGTCGGGCGGAGCTTCATTCGCACAACACTGTCAATTAGTTTAGCGCTAAGATATAATCACCGGAGAAGCCCACCGAGAAAGCGAGCCTCCATGTCCCTCACCGAAGTCACCGCCCACCACCCCTACAGCCCGGCCGTGGTCGCGGGCGGACTCGCGTTCGTCTCCGGCGCACTGTCCGTCGATGCCGAGGGCACCGCCGTCCCCGGCCGCACCGAGGCGCTCGACGCCGCCGTGGACCGCATGGTCGATCGCCTCGCCACCGTCGGCGGACAGCTGAAGGACGTCGTCAAGCTCACCTACTACGTCACCGACCTGTCGTTGCGCGAGGAGGCGAACCGCCAGTTCGAGCGCATCTTCGACGAACCGCGCCCCGCGCGCACGTTCCTCGAGGTCAGCAGCCTCCCCTACGGCGCCATCGCCGAGATCGACGCCGTCGCGGCGGTCGGGGGACGCTGACAGCGCACCTGTCCGGCAGCGCCGCGGGTCCCCGTTCCGAGAAATGGACGGGGACCCGCGGCGCGTCGCCGTCACTTATGCTCGTTCGATATCTTGGTACTAAACAGATGAGACCCTCGAGGATTCAGGAGGTGCGCCCGGTGACGCAACGCCCCGTTCCAGATCGCGATGCCGTCGACGACATCGTCGACCAGTGGGCCCACCAGTGGCCCGACCTGGATGTGAGTCCACTGAAAGTGCTGGGCCGCCTGCACCGTTCGTATCTGCGCTACCAATCGTCCCTCGCCGCCGTGTTCGAGGAACACGGCATCAACATGGCGTCGTTCGACGTCCTGGCCGCCCTCCGACGTTCGGGTCCGCCGTACCGGATGACGTCCGGACAGCTGGCGGAATCCGCCCTCGTCACCACGGGCGGTGTCACGCTGCGCGTCGACCGACTCGAGAAGGCGGGACTCGTGCAGCGCGAGCGCGACGCCGAGGACCGCCGCATCGTGCACGCGCAACTCACCGACGAGGGCCTGCGGGTGATCGAGAAGGTCGCGGAGGCCCACTTCGCCAACGAGTCGCAGATCCTCAGCGGGATGTCGAAGGACGATCAGGCGGCGTTGGCCGAATTGCTCCGCAAGCTCGAGCACTCGATCGTCGAGAACCAGGCCCCCACCGCCTGAGCGGATAGATCAGCTGGCCGCGCGGGAGGTCAGATCGGCGACCTCACCGAATCCGATGAACCGTTCGGATGCCGCCGTCATCTCCACGATGAAACGTCGCTGCTCGTCCTGCGATGCACCGATCAGGCGCGCCGCACCCGTCCACTGCGCCTCGGACAGTTTGCGGGCGAGTTGGGCGGGTTCGGCGCACGGCGTCGCGATTCCGGCCTGGTTGAGCCGTTCGATGAATCGGATGTACCGGCCGAGGATCCGGTTGTGTGCCGCCTCGAGCTGTTCCCCGATCACGGGGTCGACGGCGGCGCGGTCCTCGATCATCGTGAACAGGCGTCCGCTGCTGTAGACGGTCTCGATGAACGCCGCGGTGGCCGCGCGCAGGACGGTGCGCGGGTCCGCGTCCGGCGGGACCGGGATGCGCTGAGCCTCGACGAACGTGTCGAAGACCGCGGCGGCGACGGCACGGAACGCGTCGTCCCGGGACGCGAACCGGGCGGAGAATTCGGCCTGCGACACCCCGGCGGCAGCGGCGATGACCGCCTCGGAGGTGCGCTCGTATCCCAGTTCGGCGAAGCACCGCCCCGCCGCTTCGACCAACGCGAGCCGACCTCGATCGTCACCGTTCGTAAGCACCGCTCGCGCCTCCTCGTACCCCGGCCGGCGCCCGACGTGTCGGCCGTCACACATTCTTGGTTGACATTTCATTCACGTCAACCCGCGCGACCTTACGCCTGCTGAAGTGCCTTCGCCTGGGCCTCGGCCTGCGCCCGGTAGAGCCGGCGGAGCCGGATGACGCCGAGGTCGTGCTGGTACAGGTTCTCCGCCTGGTCCGCGTCGAATGCCATCGCCTCGAGCATGGTGCGGTCCTGCTCGAGCACCACCCAGTGCCGCTCCTCGAGCTTGGTGCGGTACAGGAACCGCCAGACGTCGCGTTCCCAGCCCTCGACCTGGCGGTACCGCCAGAAGAACACCGCGGTGGTCTCGGCGTCGATCGGCGTTCCCATGCCGACGATGCCGAACGAGCCACCCGGGCCCGCGGTCGGCGGGTACGGGATCTCGAGGTCCACCCAGTCGATGCCGGTCCGGCAGAATTCGACCCAATCGAAGTTCACACCCCGCTGGTCGGTCTTCTCGAAGAAGAACCCGCGATCGGTTTCGCGGATCCGGAACTTCGCGGACGTCTCGCCGCCGAACATCGAATGCGATTCGCGGTGCAGGAACGCTCCGTGCATCGGGTCGAGCAGGTTCTCCAGCGTGAACCGCCACGGCGCCTTCCACTCCGCGTAGCAGAGGAAGTGCGAGATGCCGTCGTCGGTGAGACGCTCGGGCAGTTCGAGTGGCGCGGGTTCGGCGTCGGGGTCGGTGCCGAACCAGGCGAGCACGGCGCCGGCCACTTCCTGCACGGGGAGGCTGGTGACGAGCCGCTTGCCCTCGAGGTTGCAGCCGGGCATTCCGGGGACGGAGACGACGGTGCCGCCGCCGTCCACCTGCACGCCGTGGTACTGGCAGGCGACGCGATCGCCGAGGTGCTGGCCCTGCGACAGCGGGGCGCCGCGGTGCGGGCAGCGGTCGGCGAGCATGCGGAGGGTGCCGTCGGACTGACGGAACAGCAGCCAGTCCTCGCCGAGGCGGCGCACCTTCTTCATGTCGCCGCGCGCGACGAAGTCGGACGGGCACACCGCGTGCCACTGGTCGCGCATCCCGGTCGCGAAGATCTCGTCGCCGGTCAGTGCCGCCTTGTGCAGTCGGTTCACCATGTCAGGCCCCCATCCGTCGGATCTCGTCCGTGAAAGTGTCGGTGGTCCAGGCGTCGCCGCCGGGACTGTGGATGCCGAGGGCGTTCAAACCCTTCACCAGGCCTTCGAGGTGGTGCACACCGGTGCCGAAGACCTCTTCGATCGCACCGGCCAGCTTCCGTTCGTACGGGGTGGGTGCCGTGCCGGACTGGCGTGGTTGCAGATACAGGCTCATGGTTCTTCCCTTCTAGAGATCCAGCACGAGCTCGTCGGAGCGGGCGCGGGAAACGCAGATCATGATGGTGGTGCCGGACTCCTGCTCGGAGCTGGAGAGCAGGGAGTCGCGGTGGTCGGGGGTGCCGGCGAGGACGCGGGTTTCGCACGTCCCGCAGATGCCTTCGCGGCAGGAGTTGGGGACGTCGACGCCGGATTCCTCGAGGGTGTCGAGGATGGTCCGGTCCCGGGCGACGGTGGCCGAGATGCCGGATCGTTCGCAGATCACGCGGACGGGGCGATCACCGGCGAGGGTGTCGGCGGGGATCTCCTTCGCCTTGAACCGCTCGAGCCGGATCGTGCCGTCCGGCCAGGAGCGGGCGAACCCCTCGACCGCGCCGAGCAGTCCCTCGGGGCCGCAGGCGTAGACGAGCGTCTCCTCGCGGGCGGTACCGAGGATGTCGGCCAAATCGAGGATGCCCTCGGTTTCCTCGGTGACGACGTGCACGCGGTCGCCGTATCCGGACAGTTCGTCGAGGAACGCCATCGACGCGCGGGCGCGGCCGCCGTAGTGCAGTTCCCATTCGGCGCCCATGCGTTCGGCTTCACCGATCATCGCGAGGATCGGCGTGATGCCGATGCCGCCGGCGATGAACACGTAGCGCGGCGACGGCAGGAGTTCGAAGTTGTTGCGAGGCGCGCTCACCGACAGGCTGTCGCCGGGCCGCAGCGTCTCGTGGACGTGCCGGGAGCCGCCTCGGCCGGTCACCTCGTGGAGGATCGCGACGCGGTACCCGGTCTTGTCGTCCGGGTCTCCGCAGAGGGAGTACTGGCGGACGGTCCCGCGGTTCAGGTGCAGATCCAGGTGGGCGCCGGGCGTCCACTGGTCGACCGCGCCGCCGTCCTGTCGTTCGAGGCGAAGCGAGACCACGCCCGCGGACTCGACCCGCATCTGACGCACCATCATGGGGACGGTGTCTGCGTCTGTTGTCATCGCTCACTCCCAGGCTCAACCGAAGGCGTAGTTCCTTAGTGCTCAATAATTTAGCACTAAGATGTATCGTGCGCCACAGTTGAGGGGAAATCTGTCGAACACAGGCCGAGCTACTCCGCTTCGCGGTACCGCACAGTCTCGGCCGCGAGCCGCTCCTCGTACGCCTGTGCGAGGTCGTGCAGACTCTGCACGCAGTCACCGGTGAACACCGGCGCATGCATCGGCGCCAGCAGCAGGGGTTCCAGATCGGCGAGTCCCCGGATCGTGGGCCCGAGCGCCGGTGACAGGCACGTCGCGTTCCCCATGTCCTCGGCCGCGATGGCCGGGCCGACGATCTCCTCCTCGGTGGCAGGCGGATGATGCCCGAATGCGGTGAACAGGTCACCGCAGAACAGCGTCTGCGTCGTCTCCTCGAAAACCAGCCCGGCATCCCACCCGTGCGGAACGTGCGGAGTGTCGAGGTGACGGACCCGCCTGGTGCCCGTCTCCATCACGTCGCCGTACTGCAGGGGACGCGGTATGCGATCGGCGAGGTCGTTGACCTGCACGAAGCAACCCATCGCCCCGTGCGCGACCTCGGCGTTCGGCGCGGCCGCCAGCCACGAGTTCATCGCACCGCACTCGTCGGCCTCCACGTGCCCGAACGTGATCCACCGCAGCCTGTCGAGAGGAATCAGCCGGCCGACCGCCGCGGACACGGACGGGAACAGCGCACGCTGACCGGTGTGGAACAGCAGCGGTTCCTCACCGTCGACGAGGAACTGGTTCATGATCAGGTTGGGCTCGTCCAGATACGTGGACAGCCGGTAGATGTCGGGAGCGATCTCGGTAATCGTGGTGTCCATCCCTGGCTCCGATCACGTCACGGTGTCGTGAGGACAAGCCTTCTCGGGACAGCGGCGGCGCGCAAGATCCTGCGGGTACGCGATGGCGCTACCGGCGTTGCCCGACGCCGATCCGGACGAGGTCGTGCCCGACGGTCACGGTGCCGGCGAATGTGGCCTTCACGCCTCGTTCCCACTGGTCGTCGGTGACCTGCCGGGGGTCGCCCGGTCCGATGTGGGACAGCACCACCTGGCGGACATCCGCATCGGTGGCGACGCGCCCGACGTCCTGCGCGGTGGTGTGCGCCTGGATCATGTGCTCGACCAGTGCGGAACCCGAAGTCTGAGCGTAGAAGTCGACGTCGATCACCTCGTGGACGAGGATGTCGGATCCCCGGGCGAGTCGAACCACGTTCGGCGACTTCGCGGTGTCGCCGGAGAACGTGACCGCACCGTCCTCCGTGTCGAACCGGTACGCCAGCGAGGGGTAGACCGGGCCGTGCGGAACCAGTGTCGCGGTGACCCGGACCCGGTCGTCTTCGAACACCGGGAACGGCTCCATCTCCGGCGCCGTGTTGTCGGCGGACGCACCCGCCGACTCCGGTGGCAGTACATCGCGCAGCGACAGCCGCTGCCCGTAATCGGAGTGGGCGCCCTTTTCGACGTTGCGAATGTTGATGTCGTAGGCGAATGCGTCGAGTACGCCCGCGAACAGATCGGTGAGTCCGGGTGCCGGCGCCGCCGGACTCTGGATCGGAATACTCTGGCCGCCACGCGGTGCCGACAGTCTGCCCGCCGACCCCGGGCCGTACACCGGCACCACGTTGCGGAATGTGTACGACGGAGTCCCGCCCGGCAGCCAGAAGACGTTGAACAGATCGGCGATGTGATCGCTGTGCATGTGCGTGACGAAGACGCCACCGAGCGAATCCGCGGCGATACCGGCCTGGATCAGCTTTCGGCTCGACCACGGACCCGCGTCGATCAGATACGGTCTGTCGCCGACGACGAGCACACTGGACGTGCCGCTCCGCCCCGGCACGGCGATGGGTCCGGCCGCCGTGCCGAGCAGGATCAGCGTGGTTGCGTAGCCGTCGACGTCACCGGACAACTCGTAGGCGTCCGGTGGCGTCACACCACTCGGCTGCGCGTCCGAGGTGTGGGACGCGCAGCTCGTCGCGGCGACGGCAGTGGCGGCGGAACCCAGCAGGGCCAGCGCCCGCCGCCTCGACAGCGGATGTCGGCCGACAGGTTCCATTCACGCGTCCGTTCGGGCCGCGGCCAACTCCAGCGGCACGTGCCAGGCGTCGTATTCGTAGACCCAGTCGCCGTTGCCTGCGACCTTCAGCCACTCGTTGGACCGGGAGCCGCGCTGGATGCGCGAGGTCCGCTGCAGTCGCGTCTCCTGGTAGGTCTGCAGCGCGACCGCGGGGTCGTCGAACAGGCTCAGGCAGCGGGACAGGACGACGGCGTCTTCGATGGCCATGCCGGCGCCCTGCGCCATGAACGGCATCATCGGATGTGCCGCGTCGCCGAGGAGCACGGCGCGCCCGTCGGTCCACGATGCCAGCGGGTCACGAACGTAGAGAGCCGATTTCAGGACGTCGTCGCAGGCGTCGAGCAGGGCTCGCGCCTCGGGGTGGAAGTCGCGGTACAGCTCACGCAGTTCGGTGACGGAACCGGGTGTGGTCCACGATTCCTCGGTCCACTCCTCCTGGCCGCAGGTGGCGAAGACGAAGATGTCCTTGCCCTGGTTGAGGGGGAACGTCACGATCTGCGTCGACGGATTCGGCCCCCACCACTTGGTGAAGCAGTCGAGGTTCGGCAGGTCGCCGACGCGTTCGGTGGGGACGACGGCGCGGAACGCCACGACCCCGGTGAACGTCGGCTGTTCCCGCCCGAGGAGAGCGGTCCGGACCGCGGAGTGAATGCCGTCGGCGCCGACGATCACGTCGGCGGAAACCGTACTGCCGTCGGTGAACTCGATGCGGCCGTCGGCGACGCCGCCGACCCGGCGACCCATTTCGACGACACCCGACGGCAGCCGGTTCTCGAGCGCGGTCATGAGGTCGCCCCGGTGCATGGTCAACTGCGGTGCGCCGTACTGCTGTTCCGCGCTGTCCCCCATCGGCAGCCGGGACGTTTCGGCTCCCGTGTCCCACGTGCGGCTGATCCGGAACTGCGGCCGGGCGGCTGATTCGCGGATCGCCGGACCGATGCCGAGTCCGTCGAGAGCCCGGACCGCGTTGGGGGTGAGGTTGATGTCGGCGCCGACGCGGGCGAACTGCCTCGTCTGCTCGTAGACCGTGACGTCGAGACCGAACTTGCGGAGGGCGATCGCCGTGGCGAGTCCGCCGATGCCGCCACCGCAGACGGCGACCGTGGTCACTGTGCAGCCTTTCCGGGGACCGTGACGGGCGGCGTGAACGGTGCCGGCATGTCGCCGTAGGCGGCGAGATCGACCTCGACGATCACCGGCGCCTGCCGCGACACGGCGTCGGCGAGCACCTCGTGGGCCTCGGCGGCGCCACCGATCCGCAGGTACGGCACACCGATGGACTGCGCCAGCAACGGGAAGTCGGGGGTGACGAGGTCGACGGCGTAGGTGTCTTCGCCGCCGCCCTTCTGCATGTTGCGCAGCACACCGTAGCCGCCGTCGTTGAACACGAGCAGCACCAGCCACGGCTTCTCCTGCGCCATGGTCAGGATCTCGCCGAAGTGGACGGCCAGGCCGCCGTCGCCGACGAGGGCCAGGGTGGGACGCGTCTCGTCGGCCAGTGCGGAACCGATGGCCATGCCCAGGCCCTGCCCGATGCCGCCGCCGCGGGGGAAGACGTTGGACTTGGGGTCGAACATCGGCAGCAGCCGGTTGCCCCAGGAACTCGACGCGATGGTGACGTCGCGGGCGATCACGGAATCCTGCGGGAACGCGGCACGCACGGCGTCGCACAGCACGGCGTGATCGCCGAGTCCGGCGCGCTGCTTGCTGCGGACGAGTTCGCGGGTGGCGCGGGCACGTTCGGTCCAGGCGGCGTCGACGGGCGCCAGGCCCGACAGCTGCCGGAGGAACGTCGCGATGTCGGTGGTGACCCCGGCCTGCGCCGGGTAGACGCGTCCGACCGCGGCCGCATCGATGTCCACCTGCACGTGTGCGGCGGGGACGGGCATGGAGTAGTCGCCGGTCTCGTTGGACCGGAAATGGGTGCCCAGCGACAGCAGCAGGTCGGCGTCCCGGAGGAGCTCGCGCCCCGCGGGGGTGTTGCCGTAGTTGCCGATGCACAGCGGGTGGTCCTCGGGCACGGCGCCGCGCCCGGAGTTGCTGGTGAGCAACGGGACTCCCCATTGCTGCACCAGTTCGGTCAGCTCGGCACCGGCCGTGGCGACACCGCCGCCCGCCCAGATCACCGGGCGTTTCGCCGACTGCAGCAGGGCGAAGGCGACGGCCAGCTCGTCGACGTCCGGCGTGCGCGGCGACTCCGCCACCGGCTCGACGACGTCGATGACGTGCTCCGCGTACTGGAGGTCGATCGGCCATTCGATGCTCGACGGTCCGCCGGGCGCGGCGAGCGCGGCGGCGACGCCTTCCCGCAACATCTTTCCGGCGCTGTCGGTGTCGAGGATGGTGGCGGCATGCTTCGACGTCGCCGTCAGCATCCCCAGCTGATCCTTGGTCTCGTGGATGAATCCGCGACCCGAGCCGAGGTACCGGCTCTCGACGTTGCCCGTCACGTGCAGCACCGACGTTCCGGCACTGAGCGATTCGATCAGCGACCCGGCCGCGTTGCCGGCACCGGTGCCGGTGCTCGTGAGAGCGCAACCGAGGCCGCCGGTGGCCCGGGCGTACCCGTCCGCCGCGCTGACCGCGGTGGCCTCGTGCCGGACCGGCACGAACCGCAGGTGCGTGCTGACCGCCTGCACCAGGGGCTGGTTGTGGACGCTCACGATGCCGAAGACGGTGTCGACACCGGCCTCGCGCAGCACCTGGACGAGCAGGTCGCCCCCATTACCCACAGACATGGTGTTCCTCTCAGACATAGCGCGCGACGCCTCCGCAAACGTCGAGGCTGGTGCCCGTCACGTAGGACGAGCGGGGGGACAGCAGGGTCACGATCATGGTGGCCACCTCGTCGGCGCGGCCGAACCGGCCGAGGCCGATGCCGCGGTCCTGGGCGATCTCCGCCTCCCATTCGGCGAATGTGGCG
This sequence comes from Rhodococcus sp. A14, assembly GCF_011603105.1. NCBI lineage: Bacteria > Bacillati > Actinomycetota > Actinomycetes > Mycobacteriales > Nocardiaceae > Rhodococcus > Rhodococcus sp. A14. The sequence continues at coordinate 13,461 of NZ_JAAOQS010000134.1, forward strand.
TCGGTGCCGGATTCCTCGTAACGGCGCCGCCACTGGCCGGTGTCGACCAGTCCGAGCGACACCGAGTTGACGCGGATGCCGTCGGCGGCGAGTTCGAGCGACAGCGACTTGCTGAGGTTCAGCAGCCCGGCCCGGGCGGCGCTGGTGGTGACCAACCGCGGCTCGGGCTGACGTGCGAGCACCGCCGAGATGTTGACGATGGACGCGGCGCCGGACTTGCGCAACAGTGGCAGGGCTGCCTCGACGGTGTTGAGGACGCTGGAGAACTTGAGGTCGAGTTCGTCGCGCCAGTCGTCGAGGGTCGCCTCGCCGCGCGGGACCATGCGGGACTTGCCTGCGTTGTTGACCAGACCGTCGAGGCCGCCGAATCGGGCGACACCGGCGTCGACCAAGGCTGCGACCGCGGCCGGGTCCCGGACGTCGCAGGACGCGGTGAGGACGCGGTCGCTGCCGGGCAGCGGTGCGATGACGGAGTCGAGCCGGTCGCGGTCGCGCGCGCAGGTGACGACGTTGGCACCCTCCTCGAGCAGCATCGCGACGGTGGCGAGCCCGACTCCCGAGCTTCCGCCGGTCACCAGGTGGGTGCGGTCTTTCAGTTGCAGGTCCACGACGTGGTCCCCTTCTCTAGTGCAGGACGAATCCGCCGTTGACGACGAGTTGCTGGCCGGTGATGTACGACGCCTCGGGTCCCATCAGGAACGCGACGGCGCCGACGAGATCCGACGGCTGCTGTGGCCGCTCGAGTGCGCGATTGAGGCGGTACAGCTCGTGCCGATGCTCCGGAACCTTCTGCGCCGATTCGCTTTCGGTCAGACCGGGCGAGACGGTGTTGACGGTGATGCCGTGCGGGCCGAGGTCGCGGGACATGGCGCGGGTCAGCGCGGCCACCCCACCCTTGGAGGCGATGTAGTGCGCGAGACGCGGCGAACCGTACAGGGCGGCGTCGGAGCCGATGGTGACGACTCGTCCGCCTCCGTTCCCGATGATGGAGGGAACGATCGCCCTGCTCACGAGGAACGTGCCGCGCAGGTTGACGCCCAGCACCCGGTCCCACTCGTCGATGTCGAGTTCGTGAATCGGTTTGCCGCCCACGCCGTCCGCGAGGGCCGCATTGTTGACGAGGCCGTACAACGGGCCGCCGGCGGTGACGGTGGCCGCCATCGCGTCGACGGACTCCGCGTCGCGGAGATCGACCCGGACGAACTGCGCCTTGACGCCGTCGGCGCGCAGGCTTGCCGCCGCGTCCTCGCCCCAGTCCTCGCGGATGTCGGCAAGCCACAGGGTGGCGCCGTCCTCGCCGAGCCGGCGGGCCAGGGCGAGGCCGAGACCCCGCCCCGCCCCGGTGACGAGAATGCTGCGGCCGTCGAGACTCATGGTCAGTCCCGCGTCACGCCGTGCATGGCCGACGTCTCGGGGTACGTCGGGATCTGCGGCTTCTGCGCGCCGATGATGACGCAGAACAGAGCGTCCTTGTCGCCGTTGTTCTTCAGGCTGCGCGGAACTCCGGCCGGGACGACGATCATGTCGCGGTAACCGAGGGTGCGCTTCTCCACCTGGCCGTCGCGGTGGACGCCGACCTCCACCTCGCCCTCGAGGACGAAGAAGGCTTCCTCGGCGTCGTGGTGGGTGTGCTCCGGGCCCTCGGCGCCAGGGGGAAGCAGCATGTTGGAGAACGTGAATCCGCGCGAGGAGATGGTGCGGTTGTCGTTCTCGTGGTTACCCGTCGCGCCGGAGCCGACGTAGCGGATCTGCGCGCGCTTGAACTGATCGCCGGCCTTGGCCTGGAAGCCCAGGGTGTCCCAGTCCTCGTGGCGGGAGCCACGGGTGAGGATCAGCGAGTCGGTGAATTCCTTCAGATCGGCGGTGCCGTATTCGAGTGTCATGTCGTGCTCCTTCTCTAGAGGTGGTTGCGTAGGCGTTCGGTGATGTGGATGAAGGATTCGACCCAGGCGTTGAAGGCCTCCGGCCGCTCCTGGTTCGCGAGGTGTCCGGCACCCCGGATGGTGACGAACACGGCGCCCGCAATTCCCCCGGCGAGAACCTGACTGGCGGGAACCCCGGTCACTCTGTCCTCGTCTCCGCCGAGGACGAGTGTGGGGATGTCGATCTTCGGCAGATCGGCCGTGTGATCGGTGGCCGCCATCGACTCGGCGGCGTACCCGTAGCCGGGCAGCCGGATCGACGACGCCATGATCGCCGTGGCCTTCGCGGTCAGCTCGTCGCCCGCGGTCCCGGACAGCAGCCGCGGGGCCCGTTCGGCAGCAAAGGCTTCCGCGCCTTCCTGCTCGAGCGTCGCGGCCCGGGCGCGCATCCGGCCGGCGGCGTCGCCGTCCGCTCCCGAGCCGACGGTGGAACTGCCGAGCAGCAGACTCCGCACGAGCCCGGGGTGGCGCAACGCCAGCCGGGTGGCGATCACGCCGCCCCACGACATTCCCAGGACGTGCGCTCCCGCGTCACCGCAACGGTCGCGGATCACGTCGGCAGCGGCGTCGGCGTAGTCGTCGAGGTCGAACGGACGACCCGGGTCTTCGCTGCGGCCGTAGCCGGGAGCGTCCCAGGCCAGCAGTCGCAGCGACGACGACAGTTCGTCGAACTGTGGCACGAAACTGTCTGCGCTGCCACCGATCCCGTGCAGCATAAGCAGCGCGGGGCCGGAACCGGATTCGACGACGTGCGTCACGACGCCCGCCCGAGGTCGAACCGCTCGAACGCTCCGGGGTCGGGGATGCCGGCCATGTGGTCGCGGACCTGCTTGGACGGCGGGCCCGCGGTGCCCCACAGGTCGGAGAGTTCGGGAACCCGGCGCCAGACCTTGCACAGCCACCGGTCCTCGTCGACCTGCGCGATGCCGGACGTGTACTCGCACACCAGCCCTGCCGGGTCGGCGAAGTAGGAGAACGTGTTGTCGCCGGGGCCGTGCTTGCCCGGACCCCACAGCGGCACGGTGCCGTGGTGACGCAGCCGGCCGATGCCGCGCATGAAGTGGTCGACGGTGGGCATCTCGTAGGCGACGTGATTCACCGACGTCCACTCGGCCTGGTTGAACGCGATGCTGTGATGGTCCGTGTTGCAGCGCAGGAACGCCATCTGGTGCTCGGACCAGTCGGAGACCCGCATGCCCAGGACGTCGCAGTAGAACGTCACCGCGGCGTCGATGTCGACGGTGTTGAGGACGACGTGCGTGACACCCACCGGGACGGCCTCCTCGCGGCCGAGCTTCGGGACCGCCAGCGCGTCGGCGAGCAGTTCGACGACGCGGCCCTCGGGGTCGACCAGGCTGACGCCGTAGCCGCCGCCGAGATCGTCGACCGGTCCCGGGCCGCTGACGATCGGGACACCGCGGAGTTCGAGTCGGCGGGCGGCTTCGTCGACCTCGGCCGGCGTGGCGACGGCGAACGTGATGCGGCCGAGGCCGTTCCGCTCGGCCTGGGTGAGTTGCAGCGCGTGGTGGTGCTCACCGGTTCCCCGCAGCCAGGCACCGTCCGTGCCCTGCTCGACCACGCGCAGTCCCCACACCTCCGAGTAGAAGTCGGTGGATTCGATGCTGGCCTGTGTGCGCAGTTCGACGGAGCGCAGGCACCGCAGCCGGGCTATGGGTTGGTTCATCGCATGCCTCCAGTTGCTTAGGTCTCAATATCTTAGCGCTAAAGTAATAGGTCGTACAGAGCTGACGGGAATTTCTTTCCGGACGACCTACTACGTCAGCTTCCCCGTGGGCCGATGTGACAGCGGTTCAGTCAGACGGAACCCGTGTGACATTCGGCGAGCAAGCTTCAGTCAGCCCACGAGCGGGTCGCTCAATTAGCCCACGGATTGGGTTCCTCGTCGAGGCCCCAGTAGATGCTCTTCTGCCGCGAGTAGGCGGCGATACCGCTGCGCCCCTTCTCCACCCCGAGTCCGCTCTCCTTGACGCCACCGAACGGCGTCGAGATGCTGAACTGCTTGTAGGTGTTGATCCACACGGTGCCGGCCTGGAGTCGGCGGGCGAGTTTCCAGGCACGACGGTAGTCGCCCGTCCAGATTCCCGACGCCAGACCGAACACCGAATCATTCGCCTGTGCAACCAGATCCGCGTCGCCGTCGAACGGCAGGACCACGAGGACGGGCCCGAAGATCTCCTCCTGGCAGGTGCGTGAATTGTTGGGGAGCCCGTCGATGATCGTCGGCAGGTAGTACGCGCCGTCGCGGAGCCGTTCGTCGTCGGGGATCGCCCCGCCGCACAGCACTCGTCCGCCCTCTTCGCGAGCGAGGTCGACGTATGCGGCGACGCTGTCGCGGTGCTTGCGGTGGACCATCGGCCCGACCTGGGTGTCGGGGTCGCGGCCGGGCCCGAGTCGCAGACGCTGCGTCTTGGCCACCAGCTTCTCGAGGAATTCGTCGTAGATGCGGCGGTCGACGAACAACCGGGATCCGGCGATGCAGCTCTGCCCGGTGGACGAGAAGATCCCGTACATCACGCCGTTCACGGCGGCGTCGAGGTCGGCGTCGTCCAGCACCATCGTCGGCGACTTGCCGCCGAGTTCGAGCGACACGGGCATCAGCTTGTCGGCTGCCGCGTGGGCGATGGACCGTCCGGTGTTGGTGCCGCCGGTGAACGTCACCTTTCCGACGCCGGGGTGGGTGACGATGGCGTCGCCGACCACCGAGCCCTTGCCCGGCAGCACCGACAGCAGGCCCTTCGGCAATCCCGAATCGTCGATGAGCCGCGCCAGTTCCAGCGACACCAGCGGCGTCCACTCGGCGGGCTTGAGGACGACGGCGTTGCCTGCCGCCAGGGCGGGGGCGATCTTCTGCGCGTCGCTGGCCACCGGCGAGTTCCACGGTGCGATGGCGCCGACCACGCCGATGGGCTCGAGAACGCTCATCGTGAGGAAGTTGCCGCGCGGGGTGGTGAGGTCGTCGTCCGCGGTTTCGAGGACGGCGGCGAAGTAGCGGAACGTGCCGGCCGCGCTGCCGACGAGTGCGGTGGTCTCGGCCGCCGTCTTGCCGGTGTTGTAGCTCTGCAGCAGCGCGAGCCGCGACGTGTTCGCCTCGATGGCGTCGGCGATGCGGTGCAGGTACTTCGCCCGCTGGTGCGGAAGCAGCGCGCGCCACGCCGGGTCGTCGGCGGCGGCGCGGCCCTTCCGGACCGCCTCGTCCGCGTCGCCGGCGGTGGCCTGGTGGATCACCTGCAGGGTTTCGCCGTTCGACGGGTCCGTGACCGCGAACGCGGGGCCGTTCGCCTGCCGCCACTGCCCGGCGACGAGGATCCGGTCGGCGACCGGGACGAACGGCAGTGTCTGTGGCGCGGTGTCGAGGATGGTCACTGGGAGATCTCCTCGAGGGTCTTTTCGCGGGTTTCGACGGCGAAGAAGCCGACCACGAGGGCACCGATCATGGCGACCGCGGCGAACATTCCGAAGACGACGGTGAGTGTGCCGCCCCCGTCGAGGATGGCGCCGACGGCGAGGGGGCCGACGATGATGCCCAGGCGTCCGCTCGCTCCGCCGATCGCGCAGCCGATGGCTCGCATCCGGGTCGGGTACAGCTCCGCGGTGTAGACGTAGAGCGCCATGTTGACGGCGAAGACGAACAGCGCGGATCCGGCCGACCAGAACAGGACCTTCGTCGCGGTGTCGGCGCCGGAGGCGGCGAGCAGGAACAGCAGCGACGAGCACAGGACCATCGATGCGGTGATGCAGATGCGGCGTCCGAGGTTGTCGATGAGGAACGCGACGAGGATGCAGCCGATCAGGCCGGCGACGCTGGTGACGATGCTGTAGTGCAGGGCGGTGTCGACGCTGACGTCGAATGCGGATCGGTACAGCGTCGGCAGCCAGGACGCGATGCCGTAGTTGACGAAGTAGGCGCACCCCCAGATCGCCGCGAGCATGAGGGTTCTACGCAGGTAGATGCCCCGGAAGGCCTCCGCGAACGTGCCGCGGCGGTTGTCGACGGTGACGGCGGGCAGCGGCTGCGGAGCCGGCAGCGTCTTGCCGTACTTCTCGGTGATCTCGTTCTCGATGCGGGTCATGGCATTGTGCGCGTCTTCGTAGCGGCCGCGGGACGCGAGCCAGCGCGGCGACTCGGGCAGCTTCCACAGCAGCGGCAGGAGCACGACGGGCAGCGCGCCGAGCGCGAACAGGATCTTGTAGCCGTAGTTCGGGACCACCCACGCCGACACGATCGCCGACATCACGAGCCCGATCGGGAAGATCACCTCGTAGAGCAGCACGAATCGTCCGCGCTTGTGGGCTTTGGTGATCTCGCCGATGTAGCTCGCTGCCACCGGGACCTCGGCGCCGAGGCCGATACCCTGCACGAATCGGAAGACGAGGAAGAGCATCAGGCTGTCGGTGAACGCCATGCCGAGGCTCATCACGGCGTAGAGCGCGAGCGAGAAAATGATGACGTTGAGCCGGCCGACGCGGTCGGCGAACCAGCCGCCGGCGAGGGCGCCGACGAGCATGCCGATGCCGCCGATGGCGATCACCCAGGCGATGTCACCGGGGGTCAGGCCCCACTTGGGGATGAGAACGGGGAGAGAGTACGCGATCATCAGCTGGTCGAAGCCGTCGAAGAACGTGACGGCGCCGACGATGACGCGGGCCTTGATGTGCCACCTGCTCATCGGCAGGCGTTCGAGTCGGGCGCTGATCATCTCAGCTGTGGCAGCCATGGCGGGCGATACCGTCGTCATGAGCATCCTCAGGGTCGGGTCGAGGCATTTACTTAAGCCCTCAAAGGCTTACCACTAAGATGTAATCTCACGCACATGAGAAACGTCAACCCTTGACTTTGGAAGAAACATGTTATTCACACCTGTGCGTACTTCTTAACCTTCCGCGGTTAACAAGTGCTCACGGGTGAGAGAGCCGTCGACTACGCGGTGGACTGCATCCATTCTGCACAGATGCGTGCGGTCGTGTGTCACGAGCAGCGTCGCGACCTCGCGTTCTCGCACGACACCGAGGATCAGATCCATGATCGCGGCGCCCCGTTCCTGGTCGAGCGCGCTGGTCGGCTCGTCGACGACCAGCAGCGACGGATCGTTCATCAGCGCCCGGGCCAGGTTGACCCGCTGCCGCTGCCCACCCGACAACTGCGCGGGCCTCTTCCCGGCGTGATCTGCGAGGCCGACGGCGTCGAGCAGGTCGCGAGCCTTCGCGCGCCCGGCCCGCCGCGGCACGAACATCCGCTGCCCGAGATGCGCCATCACCTCCAATTGTTCGAGGGCCGTCAACGACGACACCAGATTGGGCTGCTGGAACACGATGCCGATCCGGTCGCGCCGCAGCGTGGACGCCTCCCGCCGGCTCAGCGCGGTGAGTTCGGTGGTGCCCAGCCGGACGGAGCCCGAGTCGGGCCGGATCAGCGTCGACGCCACCGCGAGGAGCGTCGACTTTCCGGAACCGGACGGACCGGTGATCGCGGCGATCTCACCCCGGCCGAGGGTCAGCGACACCGAGTCGAGGGCGGTGACGCGTCCCGCGCCGTCGGGGTAGGTGAGGGTGACGGCGGCGAGGGTGAGGGCGGGGGTGGTCATCGTG
>NZ_JAAOQS010000135.1:0-20841 GCF_011603105.1 Rhodococcus sp. A14
GGCGACCACGTTCTTCGACGACCCGGACGTGCTGGCGAAGGTCTCCCGCGGGTTGGGTGAGGCGATGGTCGGGATCAACGTCGACGACATCCCGGTCCCGCACCGGCTCGCCGAACGCGGCTGGTGATCCCCACGATCGATCTGTGATCGATCGCGGCGCTCCCGGCGCCGCACTGCTTCCGTTCGCACCGCACGAGGCCCTCACACGGGCCTCGTGCGGTGCGGTGCGCCGGTGCCCGGGACCCGTGTGAGAGTGTCAGCGGACGAGCATCGGAAGGGGCCGTGGATGGCGACGATCGAAGAGATCCTGGAAGTGGAACCCCTCGAGGAGAACCTCTTCCGAGGCATAGCGACCGAAACCATGCTTCCCCGGACGTTCGGCGGGCAGGTGGCCGGTCAGGCGCTGGTGGCGGCGGTCCGCACCGTCGACCCCCGCTTCATGGTGCATTCGCTGCACGGATACTTCCTCCGCCCCGGAAACCCCACGATGCCGATCGTGTACCTCGTGGACCGCATCCGGGACGGTCGGTCGTTCGTCACCCGGCGGGTCAGCGCCGTTCAGGACGGTCAGGCGATCTTCACGATGTCGGCGTCGTTCCAGGTCGAGGACGAGGGCATCGAGCACCAGGACGAGATGCCCGTGGTGCCGCCGCCCGATACCCTGCCGTTCGCCAGTGACTCCGACGACCCGGAAATCGCCTGGCTCGCCCAGGAGTGGTCCGACTGGGACATCCGGATGGTCGGCCACGGGGAGGTCGACCGCCGGCGCGGTGCGGCCGCTCAGCAGCAGGCGTGGTTCCGGTCCCGCAAGACGCTGCCCGACGACCCCGTCTTCCACGTCTGCGCACTGGCCTACATGAGCGACATGACGCTGATCGGTTCCGCCATGACCCCGCACCCCGGTGTCGAGATCAACGGTGCCTCACTCGATCACGCGCTGTGGTTCCTGCGACCGTTCCGGGCCGACGAGTGGCTGCTGTACGACCAGACGTCACCGTCCGCCGGTTTCGGTCGGGCGCTCGCGCAGGGCCGGATCTTCGACCGGAAGGGCAACCTGGTCGCTGCCGTCGTGCAGGAAGGGCTGACCCGGTTCCTGCGCACGACGTGAGCGGACTCAGCTGCCCGCCCGGACCGCGGGCCTCGGCGGATGGTCGTACCGCACCAGCAGGTCGGGTTCGACCGTGACGTCGGCCGCACGGCGCAGCAGGGCGGGCACGGTCCATCGTTGATCGGCCGGGGTGCGGCGCATCAGGGCTCCCTCGCCCAGATGGAGTTGCACCGTGACGTCGAAGTCGAGGTCCCGGCCGAGCAGCATCGGGCCGGCGACGAGAAGCACCTGACCGTCGGCCGCGGGAACGCGGGCGCAGCGGGCGGAGCGATCCTCGTCCTCGTCCCACAGGCGCGGCAACCACCGGCGGTCGGTGCGGACCGACCGCACCACCTCGCGGTTCAGGGCGTCGTAGTCGAACCAGAGGGTGCGGTAGCTGAGTTCGTCGTCGCGTCCCTGCTCGAACCGCAGGGAGGCGGGACGGACGTAGTCGTGGAGGGACACGACGTCACAGGGGCGGCCCTGCTCCCGCAGCGACGCGCACACCGCGTCCGCGAGGGGCAGGGGCTGCGCGCCGTCGGGCGCGTCGATCGCGACGACGGCGGTGCCGTGAACGGCGAGGCAGCGTTCGGTGACGAGGGCGACGAGACCGTCCGGGCTCGTCGGTGTGAACATCGTCATGGCACCCATCGTGCCTCGAGCCCGAACCGGGCGGATAACCTTGACCAGGCACAGAAGGAGGGCTCATGGCGAGCATCGAGGACGTTCTCGAACTCGAAGCGCTGGAGAAGGACATCTTCCGCGGCGCGGTTCATCCGTCTGTTCTGAAGAGGACGTTCGGTGGGCAGGTCGCGGGTCAGTCGCTGGTGTCCGCGGTCCGTACCGTCGACGAGGCGTTCAAGGTCCACTCCCTGCACGGGTACTTTCTGCGCCCCGGAAATCCCGCGAAACCCACCGTGTACCTGGTCGACCGGATCCGGGACGGCAGATCCTTCTGTACGCGGCGCGTCACCGGAATCCAGGACGGCAAGGCGATCTTCACCATGTCGGCGTCGTTCCACAGCGAGGACGAGGGCATCGAGCATCAGGACACGATGCCGTCCGTCCCCGCCCCCGAAGAGCTCGTCGACGCACAGACCCTCGAGGAGTTCGCCGCCACCGATCTCTACCGGGAGTGGAAGGAATGGGACGTCCGCATCGTTCCGGCCGACTCCACCGGGAAGACGCCCGGAATCGCCGCGCAGCAACGGGTGTGGATGCGGTACCGCAGCAAGCTGCCGGACGATCAGGTCTTCCACATCTGCACCCTCGCCTACCTCAGCGACATGACGCTCCTCGGCGCGTCGAAGGTCCCGCACCCGGGAGTGGTCACGCAGACGGCGTCGCTCGATCACGCCATGTGGTTCCTGCGCCCGTTCCGCGCCGACGAGTGGCTGCTCTACGACCAGACCTCACCCTCCGCCGGCTTCGGCCGCGCCCTCACCCAGGGCCGCATGTTCGACCGGAACGGCACCATGGTCGCCGCCGTAGTCCAGGAGGGGTTGACCCGCATCCAGCGCGATCAGGACAAGCGCGACATCGAGACAGGAAACATGGCATGACCCGTCCCCTCGTCGGAGTACTCGCCCTGCAGGGCGACGTCCGTGAACACCTTGCTGCACTGAACGATTCGGGTGCCGACGCCGTCGGTATCCGGCGCCCGGAGGAGCTCGAGAAGATCGACGGGCTCGTCATTCCGGGCGGCGAGTCGACGACGATGAGCAAGCTGCTGCAGATCTTCGAACTGCTCGAACCGCTGAAGGCGCGCCTGCACGACGGGTTGCCTGCCTACGGGTCCTGCGCCGGGATGATCCTCCTCGCGAGCGAGATCCTCGACACGAGGCCCGACGCGCAGCACCTCGGTGCGATCGACATGACGGTGCGCCGCAACGCCTTCGGTCGTCAGGTCGACTCCTTCGAGTCCGACCTCGAATTCGAGGGCATCGTCGGCGACCCGATGCGGGCCGTGTTCATCCGGGCACCGTGGGTGGAGCGCGTCGGCGACGACGTGCAGGTCCTCGCCCGCGTGCCCGAGTCGGGCGGCGCGGCCGCCGGACGGATCGTGGCCGTCCGGCAGGGTTCCGTGGTGGCCACGTCGTTCCACCCGGAAGTGACGGGCGACCGGCGGGTGCACGAGTTGTTCGTCGACATCGTCCGCGGGGTCTAACTCGCCGGACGGGGCGCGACGAGTGTGTTGAGGAGCGCCGCACCCTGCGCGGCGCCGTCCACGGTTACCGCGAACGGGCGGCCGCCGGTGCGGGTCACCACGATGCCCTCGCCGGCGCGGATCACGACCGCGGTCCCGCGCGGCGTGAAGCGGTAGCCCCAGCCGCCCCATTCCGCGGGGCGGATCTCGGTGACCCGGGCCTCGTCGATCGAGTCGAGCGGGATCTTCCGCCAGCGGACGTTCCACGACGAGAGGGTCAGTCCCGTGCGGTCGATCTGCACGGTCACCGAGGCGAAGCCGCCGCCGGCGATCGTCAGGACGAGGAACAGGACGGCGAGCCAGAGCGCTCCCACCAGCGCGGAGACGACGGCGGCCACGGCCATGGCGAGAGCGAGCACGCCCGCCCACCGTCCGCGGGCATATCCGGTCCAGGCTGCCCGCTCGCCGGGCGTCAGGGGGACGGGCAGCGTCGGCGCTGCACCGTTCTCTGCGGAGTGCGACGTCCGGGGGAGCAGGGCGAACGTGGCGATCGCCCACACGATTCCCAAGAGGGGAACGATGATCCACCAGCCCAGCGTCGCCGCTTCGGGCGAGCCCGCCTCGATCGTGGCGGCGACGCTGACGATCCAGGCCGTGGCCACCGTCCACCCGATGAGAACGGTGGCGGGAAGCCAGAGCGCGGCGTCGGTGCGGGCCCGCGCCGCCACGGCGCCGGCGATCGCGGTGGCGGCCGCGCAGACGGCGGCAGCGATCCAGAAGTAGGTGGTCGTGTCGCTGAATCGGTCCGGTTCGGTGCCGGACCAGTGGCTGGCCACCACCGGCGGCAGTTCGCCGCTCCAGGCGAGTCTCGCGATCACGAGCGCGAGGAGGGGCACCGCCGAGGTTGCGGCGAGGAGGCGCGTTCGGGAGGTCGTCATTGTCTGGTGGTCTCCTTGATCACGTCGAGCATCTGTTCGGTGTCGAGTCCGAGGCGTCGTGCCTCGGACACGAAAGTGCGTGCGGCTTCGGTCAATCCGGTGTGTACCGGGTCCGTGTCGGCGCGGACGACCGCGCCCCGGCCCCGGCGGAGGTCGATCAGGCCCTCGTCGCGCAGCGCGGCGTACGCGCGCAGCACGGTGTGGAGGTTGACGTCGATGGACTCGGCCAGCGCCCGGGCGGAGGGGAGCCGATCGCCCGCGCCGATCTCGCCGCGCAGGAACGCGCCGCGCACATTGGCGGCGATCTGTTCACCCAGTGGGGTGGTGGAGCTGTGGTCGACCCGCATCAACATGTTTGCATTCTATGCAAACAATGCCGACTTATGCGAGTTGTTACCCCGGGAACGCGCAGGGGCGGCCGGGCTGCGGGTAACATCGTCAAAGCTGAAACCGCGCATTCGGCGTGCCAAAGGCAGCAGGAAAGGGGCTTGAATCGCATGAGCGGCCACTCCAAATGGGCCACCACCAAGCACAAGAAGGCTGTGATCGATGCCAAGCGTGGCAAAGCCTTCGCGAAGCTGATCAAGAACATCGAGGTGGCGGCCCGTACCGGCGGTGGCGATCCTGCGGGAAACCCCACCCTGTACGACGCCATCCAGAAGGCCAAGAAGACGTCGGTCCCCAACGACAACATCGAGCGCGCCCGCAAGCGCGGCGCCGGTGAAGAAGCGGGCGGCGCCGACTGGCAGACCATCATGTACGAGGGCTACGGACCCAACGGTGTCGCCGTCCTCATCGAGTGCCTGACCGACAACCGCAACCGTGCGGCCGGCGAGGTGCGTACCGCGATGACCCGCAACGGCGGCAACATGGCCGACCCCGGTTCCGTGTCCTACCTGTTCACGCGCAAGGGCGTCGTCACTCTGGAGAAGGGTGACCAGACCGAGGACGACGTGCTGATGGCGGTCCTCGATGCGGGTGCCGAAGAGGTCACCGACCTCGGCGACACGTTCGAGATCGTGAGCGAGCCCACCGACCTCGTCGCCGTCCGGAGCGCACTGCAGGAGGCGGGAATCGATTACGACTCCGCCGAGGCAGACTTCCGCGCGTCCGTCGAGGTCCCGGTCGACGCGGACGGAGCCCGCAAGGTGTTCAAGCTCGTCGACGCGCTCGAGGAGTCCGACGACGTCCAGAACGTCTACACCAACGTCGACCTGTCCGACGAGGTGCTCGCGGAACTCGACGACTGATCGCACGGCGCGGGGCGGGGCGGGGGAGCGGTGCTCGCTCGCCGCGCCCCGTCCTGCGTGTTGATGCGCCGACTCGTCCGACCCCACGGCTAAGCTATCGAACAGCTGTTCGGCGTGGGAGAGGTGGCTTTGCGTGCGTGTGCTGGGTGTGGATCCCGGTCTGACCCGGTGCGGATTCGGAGTGGTGGACGGCGGGAGCGGCCGCACCGTCACCCCGATCGCCGTCGACGTGGTCCGGACCCCGGCCGACCTCGAGTTGGCGTCCAGGCTGCTGCGCATCTCCGAAGCGGCCGAATCGTGGATCGATCTGCACCGGCCTGAGGTCGTGGCGATCGAGCGGGTGTTCTCCCAGCACAACGTGCGCACCGCGATGGGCACCGCGCAGGCGGGTGGCGTCGTCGCCCTCGCCGCCGCGCGCCGCGGCATCCCCGTGTGTTTCCATACCCCCAGTGAGGTCAAGGCCGCCGTCACCGGGAGCGGCTCGGCAGACAAAGCTCAGGTGACGGCGATGGTGACGCGCATCCTCAAACTGGCGGCCGCACCCAAACCGGCCGACGCGGCGGACGCGCTGGCACTGGCGATCTGCCATTGCTGGCGGGCTCCGATGATCGAACGCATGGCCCGCGCCGAAGCCGCCGCCGCCGAACAGAAACGTCGCTACCAGGCCCGACTGGCCGAAGTGAAGAAGGCAGGTACACGATGATCGCGTCCGTCCGCGGCGAGGTGCTCGAGATCGCCCTCGACCATGCGGTGATCGAATCCGCCGGAGTGGGATACCGCGTGAACGCGACGCCGGCCACCCTCGGCGGACTGCAGCGGGGAACCGAGGCCCGGCTGGTCACGGCGATGATCGTCCGCGAGGACTCGATGACGCTGTACGGGTTCCCCGACTCGGAGTCCAAGGAGTTGTTCGGGCTGCTCCAGACCGTGTCCGGAGTCGGCCCGCGCCTGGCGATGGCGACCCTCGCCGTCCTCGAACCCGACGCGTTGCGGGCAGCGCTGGCCGAGGGCAACGTCACGGCGCTCACGCGGGTGCCGGGCATCGGCAAGCGCGGGGCGGAGCGGATGGTCGTCGAACTGCGCGACAAGGTCGACGCCGTCGCGTCCACGTCCGGGGCGGTGCCGCTCGGTGTGGGCGGCGGCGGATCGGTCCGCGACCAGATCGTCGAAGCCCTGGTCGGGCTCGGATTCCCGGCCAAGCAGGCGGAACAGGCCACCGACGCCGTCCTCGCCGAGGCGCCCGAGTCGACCACGTCGTCCGCCCTGCGCTCCGCCCTCTCCCTGCTCGGGAAGACCAGATGAATCCCGAACCCGGCGGCGACTACGACGAGGAGTCCCCGGTCTCGGCCGATCTCGTACCCGGCGACGGAGACATCGAGGCCAGCCTGCGGCCGAAGAACCTCCACGACTTCATCGGGCAACCGCGGGTCCGGGAGCAGTTGCAACTCGTCCTGACCGGCGCCAAGATGCGCGGCGGCACCCCCGACCACATCCTCCTCTCGGGTCCGCCCGGGCTGGGGAAGACCAGCATGGCGATGATCATCGCCGCCGAACTGGGATCCTCGCTGAGGCTGACGTCGGGTCCGGCGCTGGAACGGGCGGGCGATCTGGCCGCCATGCTGAGCAATCTCGTCGAGGGCGACGTGCTGTTCATCGACGAGATCCACCGCATCGCCCGGCCTGCCGAAGAGATGCTCTACCTCGCGATGGAGGACTTCCGGGTCGACGTCGTGGTCGGCAAGGGGCCCGGTGCCACGTCCATTCCCCTCGAGGTCGCGCCGTTCACCCTGGTCGGGGCCACCACGCGCTCCGGGGCACTCACCGGACCGCTGCGCGACCGGTTCGGCTTCACCGCACACATGGACTTCTACGAACCCGCGGAACTGAAGCAGATCCTCATGCGATCGGCGGGCATTCTCGGAGTGCAACTCGGCGAGGAGGCCGGCGCCGAGATCGCGAGCCGGTCCCGGGGCACGCCCCGCATCGCCAACCGCCTCCTCCGCCGCGTTCGCGACTACGCCGAGGTCCGGGCGGACGGCGTCGTCACCCGGGAGATCGCCCATGCTGCCCTCGCCGTCTACGACGTCGACCAACTGGGACTCGACCGTCTCGACCGGTCCGTTCTCAGTGCCCTCGTGCGCAGCTTCGGCGGCGGCCCGGTCGGGGTGTCCACCCTGGCCGTCGCGGTCGGTGAGGAGCCCGCCACCGTCGAGGAGGTGTGTGAGCCCTTCCTCGTCCGCGCCGGAATGATCGCCCGGACACCCCGCGGCCGTGTCGCCACGGCCGCCGCGTGGACGCAACTGGGCCTGACCCCGCCGCCCGACGCTGTGACCGGCGGAATCGAGGTCCGCGTCAACGAGCCGCAGGCCTCCCTGTTCGATCCGGAAGACCCCTGATCGACCCCCGGAGAAACGCCCGCCTCGTGCCGAGCGAACCGGTGTCCGGGCCGGTGATGGCACACTGGTGTATTGCATCGGTCCAACCGGGACCAGTGCTTCGGACCGTGCGACATACCTCGAGGTTGACTTACAGATGGATTTTCTCTTCCCGCTCCTGATTCTGGCGCTGCTCGTCCCCATGTTCCTGGGGATCCGCCGACAGAAGAAGGAGGCGGCCAAGGTGAGCGCTCTGCAGGACTCGCTCTCGGTCGGCGACCGCGTCCTCACGACTGCCGGTCTGCACGGCACCGTCGTCGCACTCGGCGACGAGACGATCAACCTCGAGATCGCTCCCGGCGTGGTCACCACATGGTCGCGTCTCGTGGTCCGCGAGCAGATCGTCGACGCCCCGCTGCAGGGTGACGGTTCCATCGACCACGAATCGATCGACGCCGAGGCCCCCGCCACCGACATCGTGCGCGAGGATCGCGAGAACGGCGGCGACAGCACGCCGCGGCTGAACAAGGATTGATCGACGCTTCCGCGGCGTAATTGCGCAGCCGTCGCGTCGCAGGCGCCCCGGGCGCGGCAACCGGGGCACAGCCCTGCGTCTGCCGGCCTGGTGCGCTGTGAACGTTCCCACCCGAACTGCACGTACTGAGGAGACATAGAGATCGTGGCACCTTCCACAGGATCGGTGCATCCCGTCCGCTACCTCACCGTTTTCGCGGTGCTCGTGGCGGTTCTGTATGCCCTGGTGTTCTTCACCGGCGACAAGTCCGCGACACCCAAGCTGGGCATCGACCTGCAAGGTGGGACCCGAGTCACCCTCACCGCACGCACCCCGGACGGCAGCAAGCCGACGCCGGACAGCCTGCGGCAGGCCCAGGAGATCATCGAGACCCGTGTGAACGGACTCGGCGTGTCCGGCTCCGAGGTGGTCATCGACGGCGACAACCTCGTCATCACCGTCCCCGGCGACGACAGCGCACAGGCGCGTTCGCTCGGCCAGACGGCGCGGTTGTACGTCCGTCCCGTCCAGACGTCGCAGGCCGCGGCTCCTGCCGGCACACAGGCACCCGCCGCCGGTGAGACGCCCGCCCAGACTCCCGCCGGAACCGAGACTCCCGCGCCCCAGAATCGGCCGTTCCCGGCTCAGGATCCGTCCACCTCTCCCGAGCCGGCTCCAACGGCGGAACCGGCGCCCGCCGACGCGTCCGGTACCGAGACCGCCGAGGCGGCCGACGAGATCGCGGCAGCGCGGGCCACACGTCAGAGCACCGACCCGGCCGTGCAGCAGCAGGCCATGGCGACACTCGACTGCAGCGTGCCCGACCCGCTGCGCGGCAACGACGACCCGGCCCTGCCGCTCGTCGCGTGCTCCACCGACGGCCAGGCCGTGTACCTGCTCGAACCGGCGATCATCGACGGACAGGAGATCGCCGACGCGACGTCCGGCTACAACTCCCAGCAGTCGCGGCACGAGGTGAGCCTGACGTTCAAGTCCGAGGGCAGCAACACCTGGGCCACGTTCACGTCGCAGAACATCGGCAAGCAGGCCGCGTTCACGCTCGACTCCAAGGTGGTGAGCGCACCGGTCGTCCAGGGCGCGACACCCGCAGGCAGCTCGACGTCGATCACCGGCTCGTTCACCGCGGAAAGCGCGAAAGAACTCGCGAACACCCTGAAGTACGGCTCGCTGCCGCTGTCGTTCGCGGCGTCGGAGGCGGAGACCGTGTCGGCGACGCTGGGTCTCGCCTCGCTGGAGGCCGGTCTCATCGCCGGTCTGGTGGGTCTGGTCCTGGTGCTGCTCTACTGCCTGCTCTACTACCGCATGCTCGGGGTGCTGACGGCGCTGTCGCTGGTGCTGTCCGGTGTGATGGTCTACGCGATCATGGTGCTGCTCGGCCGGTACATCAATTTCACCCTCGACCTCGCGGGCATCGCCGGTTTGATCATCGGTATCGGTATGACCGCGGACTCGTTCGTGGTGTTCTTCGAGAGAATCAAGGACGAGATGCGGGAGGGACGCAGTTTCCGGTCCGCGGTTCCGCGCGGCTGGGCCCGTGCACGCCGGACCATCCTGTCCGGTAACGCGGTCAGCTTCATCGCCGCCGCGGTGCTGTACGTCCTCGCAATCGGCCAGGTGCGCGGCTTCGCGTTCACCCTCGGCCTGACCACCGTCCTCGATGTCGTCGTGGTGTTCCTGGTGACGTGGCCGCTGGTCCACCTGGCCTCGAAGTCGCCGTTCTGGTCGAAGCCCGGTGTCAACGGGCTGGGTGCCGTGCAGCAGATCGCCAAGGAACGCAAGGCTGCCGCAGCGTCGGCGAAGGAGTCACGAGTATGAGCGAATCGACCACGTCCCAGTCTGCGTCGCAGACGGACCCCGAGTCTTCGCTGTCCGATTCGGGCGTCAACCAGTCGTCGATGCCCCAGCACAGCCTGCTGTCGCGGCTCTACACCGGAACCGGCGCCTTCGAGGTGGTCGGGCGGCGGCGCTTCTACTACATCCTGACCGGCACGATCGTGTTGATCTCGTTGCTGAGCATCCTCGTCCGCGGGTTCACCCTGGGTATCGATTTCGAGGGTGGATCGCGGATCCAGTTCCCCGCCGGCGGCGGGGTGGAGACCGCGCAGGTGGAGGAGGTCTACTCCGAGGCGCTGGGCATGGATCCCGTCTCGGTGCAGACGGTGGGCTCGGGTTCGAGCGCGACCGTGCAGATCCGCTCCGAGGCACTCGACGCGGCGCAGGTGGTGACGCTTCAGGACGCGTTGTACGACGAGTTCCAGCCGAAGGACAGTGACGGCAACGTCAGCAAGAACGTGATCAGCATCGCCGACGTCAGCGAGACGTGGGGCGGGCAGATCACCCAGAAGGCGCTGATCGCGCTGCTTGTGTTCCTGGTGATCGTGAGCGTGTACATCGCAGTCCGGTTCGAGCGTGACATGGCGATCGCCGCGATCGTCGCGCTGTTCTTCGACATCGCCGTGACCGCCGGTGTGTATTCGCTCGTCGGCTTCGAGGTGACCCCGGCGACCGTCATCGGTCTGCTGACCATTCTCGGTTTCTCGCTCTACGACTCGGTGGTGGTGTTCGACAAGGTCGAGGAGAACACGCGCGGGATTCTGCACCTGACCCGTCGCACCTACGCCGAGCAGGCGAACCTGGCGATCAACCAGACGCTGATGCGGTCCATCAACACCACGCTGATCAGCGTGTTGCCGGTGCTCGCGCTGATGGTGGTCGCGGTCTGGATGCTCGGTGTCGGAACGCTGAAGGACCTGGCGCTGGTGCAGCTCGTCGGCATCATCGTCGGCGCCTATTCGTCGATCTTCTTCGCGACTCCCCTGCTGGTCACGCTGAAGGAGCGGTGGGGTCCGGTGGCCGCGCACACGCGCAAGGTCCTCGCTCGCCGAGCGACCCTGGCACAGGGGGGTGCCCAGAAGGCCGGTACCCCGGCGGCCGAAGTCGCAGCATCCGCGGCGGTCGCCGCCGTCCCGCGCCGCCGGTCGGCGGCGACCGCACCCACTCCGGGCTCACGTCCCACCGGGAAGCGCAACAAGAAGAGGCACTGACATGCCCGCATCGCACAGCACCCGGCGCGGTGCGCACACCCGACGCGGCCGGATTACGGCCGTGTCGGGTGCCGGCCTCCTCGCGACCGTGGTCCTCGCCGGATCGCTCGTCGGATGTTCCGAGGAGGGTGAGCAGATCCCGTCTATCGGGTACGCCATCGACAACACCGTCACCACCTACAACGCCAACAGCGTCGCGGGTGCGGTGTCGGGGGCGCGTCAGGCGTTCGCGCGGGTTCTGCCCGGGTTCAACTACACGGGCCCGGAAGGCGGACCGGTGGCCGACACGGACATCGGCACCGCCAACGCGATGCCCGGGGACGCCCTGACGATCCAGTACAAGCTCAATCCGAACTCCGTCTACTCCGACGGCGTACCGATGTCCTGCGACGATCTGGTGCTGACGTGGGCGGCGAACAGTGGCCGTTTCCCGATGTTCGATGCGGCGAGCACCGCCGGCTACTCGGACATCGACCGGGTCGACTGCCAGACGGGCGCGAAGGATGCCGTCGTCACGTTCAAGGCGGGACGCACTGTCACCGACTGGAAGTCGCTGTTCGACGCGACGTCGATGATGCCGGCGCACGTGGTCGCCAGTGCTGCCGGCGTGCCCGACATCGTGGCCGCCGTGCAGAATTCGGACGCGGACGCATTGACGCGCGTCGCGGACTTCTGGAACGACGGATGGACGATGGCGCCCGGCGACCTCGACCTCGCCAAGTTCCCCGCGTCCGGCCCCTACAAGGTCGAATCGTTCTCCGAGGATGAGGGCCTCGTGCTGGTGGCCAACGACCGCTGGTGGGGGAACCGTCCGGCCACGTCCCGGATCGTGGTGTGGCCCAAGTCTTCCGACGTGAGTGCGCGGATCGGTGACGGTTCGGTCGAGGTGGTCGACGTCGCCGCCGGATCGGCACCGGACCTGGATCTCGGCGGGTTCGACGTGACGGAGGTGCCGTCGCGCAGCGTCGAGCAGTTCGTCCTGTCCACCTCGGGCCTGTTCGAGAACGCGGCCGGACGGCGGGCGTTCGCGGCGTGCCTGCCCCGGGAGGAGCTGGCGTCGAAGTTCGGGATCGCCACGGAGCCGGACGAGGCAGGCGCGGCGTCCGGGGGCCCGGTCGACACCCGGGTCACCGCCCCCGACAGTCTTGTTCACGAGTCGGTGGCCGGTGCCGTCGGCGGGCGGTACGAGACGGCGGACACCGCAGCGGCGGCGGATGCACTGGCCGACACCGGCAACACGTCGGCGACCGTCCGTGTCGGATACCTGGGTCCGAACCCGCGTCGCGCCGAGATCGTGGCGGCGGTGGCAGCGGCGTGTGCCCCGGCCGGTATCACCGTGCAGGACGTCGCGTCGCCCGAGTTCACGCCGTCGATGCTGCGCGAGGGGCAGGTGGACGTGGTCCTCGCTGGCACGGCCGCCGCTCCCGGCGCCGCGGGCACGGCGGCGGCCACGACCGCGATGTACGCCCTCCGCAGCGGTATCCGATCGAACTTCGGGGACTACAGCAACGGCCGCGTCGATCAGATCGTCGATCAACTCGCGGTCGACAGCTCCACCGCCACCCAGCTGTCGTTGTCGACGGAGGCGGAGAACATCCTGTGGTCGGACGTGCCCACGGTGCCACTGTTCGACCAGCCGCGGACCGTCGCGTTCGCAACAGGTTTGCAGGCGGGAGCAATCAATCCGACGCGTTCGGGCGCCGGCTGGAACATGGACAGGTGGGTTCTGCGCAGGTGATCGACCATTCTTCGGCGCGTGACGCCGTAAACCGGCTCACCCGGTGGGCCGACGACTTTCCGCAACCCGGGGTGCGGTTCGCCGATCTGACGCCGGTCTTCTCCGACGCGGACGGTTTCCGCGTCGTCGTCGACGCGCTCGCCGCCTGCGCCCCGGAGGCGGACGTGATTGCCGCCGTCGACGCGCGGGGGTTCCTCCTCGGCGGCGGCGTCGCCCGGGAACTGGGCTCCGGTGTGGTGGCCGTGCGGAAGTCGGGCAAACTGCCGCCGCCCGTGCTGTCGCAGTCGTACACCCTCGAATACGGAACGGCCACGCTGGAGATTCCGAGCGGATCGATCGGTCTGGACGGGCGCTCGGTGCTCGTCGTCGACGACGTCCTGGCCACCGGCGGAACCCTCGACGCCACGGCACGACTGGTGGAATCCGCAGGTGCCCGGGTGATCGGTGTCGCCGTGGTCCTGGAGATCGCCGCGCTGGGTGGCCGGGAGCGGCTCGGAAAGTACCCGCTCACGTCCCTCGTCACGATCTGAGTACTAAAGTTGTGCCTGGTGGTCGTCACGGCCACCGGGGCGCATGCCCGAGACCAACCAGGGCCGCACGGCCCGAGCCATTTCAGTGGTAGGAGGTGACGGCATGACTTCGAATCTTGATCGGTCGCAGAACACGGGATCAACCTCGTCTGCGCAATCCGATGCCGAGTCACCTGCAGCGAACCCGGCTTCCGGTAACAACCGTGGAGCACAGGGATTCGCCGTTCCGGCGTCCGCATCGCGCCGGGTACGAGCGCGACTCGCCCGGCGCATCACGGGTCAGCGGAACACGACCATCCGGCCGGTTCTCGAACCGCTCGTCAGCCTGCATCGCGAGCTCTATCCGAAGGCGGACCTGGCGCTCCTACAACGCGCCTACGACGTCGCGGAGGAGCGGCACGCCAGCCAGCGCCGCAAGTCGGGCGACCCGTACATCACGCATCCGCTCGCCGTCGCCAGTATCCTCGCCGAACTGGGGATGGACACGACCACGCTGGTCGCGGCCCTGCTCCACGACACCGTCGAAGACACCGGCTACTCCCTCGAGCAGTTGACCGACGAGTTCGGCGAAGAGGTCGCCCACCTCGTCGACGGCGTCACCAAACTCGACAAGGTGGTGCTCGGCAACGCCGCCGAGGGCGAGACCATCCGCAAGATGATCATCGCGATGGCCCGCGACCCCCGCGTGCTGGTGATCAAGGTGGCCGACCGGCTCCACAACATGCGGACCATGCGTTTCCTGCCGCCCGAGAAGCAGGCCCGCAAGGCCCGCGAAACGCTCGAGGTGATCGCGCCCCTGGCCCACCGGCTGGGCATGGCGACCGTGAAGTGGGAACTCGAGGACCTGTCCTTCGCGATCCTGCATCCCAAGAAGTACGACGAGATCGTGCGGCTCGTCGCAGACCGTGCGCCGTCCCGCGACACCTACCTCGCGAAGGTTCGCGCGGAGATCAACGCGACGTTGACGGCGTCGCGCATCAACGCCGTCGTCGAGGGCAGGCCCAAGCACTACTGGTCGATCTACCAGAAGATGATCGTCAAGGGCCGCGACTTTGACGACATCCACGACCTGGTCGGCGTGCGAATCCTGTGCGACGAGGTCCGCGACTGCTATGCGGCCGTCGGCGTCGTCCACTCGCTGTGGCAGCCGATGGCGGGCCGGTTCAAGGACTACATCGCGCAGCCGCGCTACGGCGTCTACCAGTCGCTGCACACCACCGTGGTCGGGCCGGAGGGCAAACCCCTCGAGGTGCAGATCCGCACCCACGACATGCACCGGACCGCCGAGTTCGGTATCGCCGCGCACTGGCGGTACAAGGAGACCAAGGGCAGGCACTCCGGTGACGTCGCCGAGGTCGACGACATGGCGTGGATGCGTCAGCTCCTCGACTGGCAGCGTGAGGCCGCCGACCCGGGTGAGTTCCTCGAGTCGCTCCGCTACGACCTGGCGGTCAAGGAGATCTTCGTCTTCACCCCCAAGGGCGACGTGGTGACGCTGCCCGCCGGGTCGACACCCGTCGACTTCGCGTACGCAGTGCACACGGAGGTCGGGCACCGGTGTATCGGCGCCCGGGTCAACGGCAGGCTGGTGGCGCTCGAACGCAAGCTCGAGAACGGCGAGGTCGTGGAGGTCTTCACGTCGAAGGCCGTCAACGCGGGCCCGAGCCGCGACTGGCAGACGTTCGTCGTCTCCCCGCGCGCCAAGACGAAGATCCGGCAATGGTTCGCCAAGGAACGTCGTGAAGAGGCGCTCGAGGCGGGCAAGGACGCCATCGCGAAGGAGGTGCGGCGGGTCGGGCTGCCGCTGCAGCGCCTGATGAACGCCGAATCGATGGCGTCCATCGCGCACGAACTGCACTACACCGACGTGTCGATGCTGTACACGGCCGTCGGTGAGAGCCACGTGTCGGCGCAGCACGTCGTCCAGCGTCTGGTGGCTCACCTGGGCGGTGTCGGCGACGTCGAGGAGGAGCTGGCCGAGCGGTCGACTCCGTCCACGATGCCGATGCGCCCTCGGAGCACCGGCGACGCGGGCGTGCTCGTTCCCGGCGCGGAGGGCACGGTCGCCAAGCTGGCCAAGTGCTGCACACCGGTTCCCGGCGACGAGATCATGGGTTTCGTGACCCGGGGCGGCGCGGTCAGTGTTCACCGCACCGACTGCACCAACGCGGGCTCTCTGCAGGAGCAGTCCGAGCGCATCATCGAGGTCAAGTGGGCGCCGTCGCCGTCGTCGGTGTTCCTGGTGGCCATCCAGATCGAGGCGCTCGATCGGCACCGGCTGCTGTCGGACGTGACGAAGGCGCTCGCGGACGAGAAGGTCAACATCCTGTCGGCGTCCGTGACGACGTCCGGCGACCGGGTGGCGATCAGCAAGTTCACGTTCGAGATGGGCGACCCGAAGCACCTCGGGCACGTGCTGAACGTGGTCCGCAACGTCGAGGGCGTGTACGACGTGTACCGGGTGACGTCCGCCGCGTAGCAATGACGAACGGGACGGTCGTTCGATCTGATCGAACGACCGTCCCGTTCGTGTAGCCGGGGGGAGAGGGTCAGCCGACCTTCACGGTCTCGATCTGGACCGGGGTGTTGGGCTTGCCGCCGCCTGCGGACATGGATCCGTCGTCGCCGTCCGCCGCGATCTTTTCGACGGTCGCGAGGCCCTCCTCGGAGATCGTCCCGAACACGGTGTAGTTGGGCGGGAGCACCGAGTCGGCGTAGACGAGGAAGAACTGGCTGCCGTTGCTGCCGGGTGTCCCGCTGTTCGCCATCGCGACGGTGCCGCGCGGGTAGACCACCGGATTCGCGAGTGCCGGATCGTTCGGCGCGAACGCCGTCTCCGGGTACTCGGTGGTGAATCCGTAGCCCGGTCCGCCGGTGCCCTTCCCGCTGGGATCGCCGCACTGCAGGACCTGCAGGCCGAGCTCCGTGGTCAGCCGGTGGCAGGGTGTGTCGTCGAAGTAGCCCTGCTGGGCCAGACTCGTGAAGCTGTTGACCGTGCACGGGGCTTCGGCGCGGTCGAGGACCAGGCCGATCGGTCCGGCGCTGGTCTGGAGGTCGACCGGGACGGTGCCTTCGGTGGAGACCCCGGAAGTGGGCGGCGGGGTGACGTCCTTGGCGGCGGGCTGCCCGGCCGGATACGTGCAGTCCACGGTGGCCGCGGCCGGCGCCGGGACCGGCGGCAGCGTGCCGAACTTGGACAGATCGAGCGACTGTTCCGCCGCGCTCGTGGGGGCCGCCTTCGACGAGGTGCCGGTCGACGTGCCGCCGGAGTCCGACGAATCCGAACAGCCGGCGAGGAGGACCGCGAGGCTCACGCCTGCGACGAGGATCGAGGTGCGTTTCATCGGTCCATCCTCACACGAGACTCAGTCCATCCGGACGGACGTGATGTCGATAGGCAGGTTCGGCTTGCCGCCGCCGGCCTGCATCGATCCGTCGTCACCGGCCGCCGCCACCTTCTCGATGGTCGCGAGACCGGTCTCGTCGACCTTCCCGAACGCGGTGTACTGCGGGGGCAGCTGCGAGTCGGCGTAGACGAGGAAGAACTGGCTGCCGTTGCTGTCGGGCTGACCGCTGTTGGCCATCGCGATGGTGCCGCGCGGGTACGTCACCGGCACCTGCAGGGACGGATCCGATGCCTCGTACTGGTCGGTGGGGAATTCGTTGGCGAAGCCGTAACCGGGACCGCCGGTGCCTGCGCCCGTGGGATCACCGCACTGCAGGACCTTCAGTCCCTCGGACGTGACGAGCCGGTGGCACGGGGTGTTGTCGAAGTAGTTCTGGCTCGCCAGGCTCAGAAAGTTGTTGACGGTGCACGGGGAGTCGGCGTTGTCCAGGATCAGGCCGATGTTGCCCTGCGTCGTCTGCATGCTGACGCTGACTTCCTGGAGGGTGGTGTCGATGTCGTCGGTGCGCGGCGGGTTCACCTGCTTCGCCGGCGGCTGAGTGCCGGGGGTGTACGTGCAGGACACCTTCTCGGGCAGCGGTTCGGACCGGCCCGCCGGCATCACACCGGGCGACTGCGGCGACGCCGACACCGACTCGGCCGCCGACGCTTCCGTCGCGTCGTCGTCGCTGCTGGTGAGGGCGAAGACGACGGCGCCCGCCGCCACCACGAGCACGACACCGAGCACCGAACCGGCGATGGTCAGCTGCTTACGCTTGCGTGCTCTGTCGGCGCGGCGTTCGAGCTGACGCTCGAGCTTTCGTTTGGCTGCTTCCCGGCGCTGCTCGTTGCTCGGCACTGCGGTGGTCCTCCCGTATCGGTCTGTCTGGCAGTCGGTCGATCGATATAGCAGTTGGTCGGTGCGAACTACCCCCGGCACACGACCTCCAGAGTCTGCCATCCGAACCTGAGAACATCCTGCCGGGGCGGCGGCTTAGGCTGTAGCGACTGCAATGTCCACTCGAACAGGAGCCTCACAGGTGCTCGTCACAGGATTCCCGGCCGGGATGTTTCAGACCAACTGCTACATCCTCGCGCAGGACGATGCCCAGGAATGCGTCGTCGTCGACCCAGGACAGGACGCCGCCGAACCGTTGTTCGAGTTCCTGGACCAGTCGAATCTCACGCCGACCGCGGTGCTCCTGACCCACGGTCACCTCGACCACGTCTGGAACGCCTACGACGTCTGCGAGAAGTTCGGTATCCCCGCGTACATCCATCCCGAGGACCGGTACATGCTGTCGGACCCCGGCCGCGGCATCGGACCGACGATGAAGCCGTTCATCGAGGGCATGACGTTCGTCGAGCCCGGCGAGGTGATCGCGCTTGCCGACGGCGACGTGATCGAGCAGGCCGGGATGTCGTTCGCTGTGGACCACACCCCGGGGCACACGCAGGGGTCCGTGGTCTTCCGGACCCGCGTGGCCACCGAGAACGGCCCCGTCGAGATCGCCCTCACCGGTGACACGCTGTTCCAGGGGTCGATCGGCCGCAGCGACCTGCCCGGCGGCAATCACGAACAGTTGTTGCAGTCCATCGCCGACAAGCTTCTGATCCTCGCCGACGACACCGCGGTCCTGCCCGGGCACGGCGGGTCGAGCACCGTCGGCGCCGAACGTGGGTCGAACCCCTTTCTCGTTGGACTCTCGGGATCGAAATAAGGAAAAGTAACGACAGTGAGCAAAGCCAGCACCTTCTCCGCCCCCAAGGGCGTCCCCGATTACGTCCCGCCGCAGTCGTCCGAGTTCGTCGCGGTCCGTGACGGACTCACGCGCGCTGCGCGACTGGCCGGATACGGCCACATCGAACTTCCCATCTTCGAGGACACCGGGTTGTTCGCCCGCGGCGTCGGCGAGTCCACCGACGTCGTCAGCAAGGAGATGTACACGTTCGCCGACCGCGGTGATCGTTCGGTGACCCTGCGGCCGGAGGGCACGGCGGGCGTCATGCGGGCCGTGATCGAACACGGCCTGGACCGCGGCCAGTTGCCGGTGAAACTGAGCTACGCCGGACCGTTCTTCCGTTACGAGCGCCCGCAGGCCGGTCGTTACCGCCAGTTGCAGCAGGTCGGGGTGGAGGCCATCGGTGTCGACGACCCCGCCCTCGACGCCGAGGTCATCGCCATCGCCGACGCCGGTTTCCGGTGCCTCGGCCTCGACGGGTTCCGGTTGGAGATCACCTCCCTCGGTGACGACACGTGCCGGCCGCAGTACCGGGAACGGTTGCAGGAGTTCCTGTTCGCGCTTCCCCTCGACGAGGAGACGCGTCGGCGGGCGGAGATCAACCCGCTGCGCGTGCTCGACGACAAGCGCAAGGAGGTGCGCGAGATGACGGCGGACGCACCGCTCATGCTCGATCACCTCTCGGACACGGCGAAGGCGCACTTCGACGAGGTGCTCGCACACCTCGACGCGCTGGGTGTGCCGTACGTGGTGAACCCGCGAATGGTCCGCGGCCTCGACTACTACACGAAGACGACGTTCGAATTCGTCCACGACGGTCTCGGCGCGCAGTCGGGTATCGGTGGCGGCGGACGGTACGACGGTCTGATGGCTCAGCTCGGCGGTCAGCCGCTGTCCGGCATCGGTTTCGGGCTCGGTGTCGACCGGACCGTCCTGGCGCTCGCTGCCGAGGGCAAGACCGCAGGCTCGACCGCCCGCTGTGAGGTCTTCGGCGTCCCGCTGGGCGAGGAAGCGAAGGCGAAGCTGGTGGTGATCGCTCAGCAGTTGCGCGCCCAGGGGATTCGAGTCGATCTCGCGTACGGCAACCGCGGGGTGAAGGGCGCGATGAAGGCCGCCGACCGATCCGGCGCCGCGCTGGCACTCGTGCTCGGCGACCGCGACATCGCCGACGGGACGGTGGGAATCAAGAATCTCGCCACCGGAGATCAGGAATCGGTCTCCTCGGCGGATGTCGTCGCACGCGTCGGAGCCATCCTTGGCGCGTGACGACACCGCGCCGGTGTCACTCGACCTCGTTCCGATCGAGTTGATCGCGCCGCGACTCAAGCGGGTCGCGGCGATCGCCGTGCTGATCGGTGTGGTGGTCGGCGTCATCGTCGGGTTCTTCGGGCCCGTGTGGGTCGGTGTGACGGTCGGGGCCGTGATCGCGGTCCCGACCGCCGCCTCCGCGCTCCTCACGTTGCGGCGTCGAGTCACACTGCAGACCGGGCGAATCCGGTCGACCGGGGGACTGCGTAGCCGGCACGTCGACGTCACGAGGGCGGTCGCGGCGGAACTGGTGGTCCGTTCGGCTCGGGTCAGCGAGGTGAGCGTGCGGATCACGGACCCCGACGGGAGCCTCGCGATACCGCTCGCCCTCTACACGACCGACGGCGGCCGTGAACTCGAGATCCTCGGGCTCCGCAGGCTGGCCGACGCCCTGACGACGAGCGAACTGGTGCCGGCCGCCGCGATCGCGTCGGTGCTCATCGAGCAGCTCCGTGCGGAGGCGCGCGGCGCGGGCCTTCCCGAACGCCCCCTGTTCCGGGCCGTGGAACTGGTGCGTTCGGAAGGCCGCGTGCCCACCACCACGCTCACCGATCACGAGGTGGCAGCGCTCCTCGACTGAGCGATCAGCTCTGGTCGCCGAACGGAGTGTCGTCCAGGTCTTCGCCGCCGATCACGGCGGGCGCGACCATGGGGAGGTCGCCGACGAACGCGTTGTTCTCGCCGGCGTTGACGAGGTAGCTCGGTGTGGACCGCCCGCTCAGCTGGTCGTCGCCGCCGCGCCCGGCGCCCGCCATCCCCGCCC
>NZ_JAAOQS010000136.1:0-20826 GCF_011603105.1 Rhodococcus sp. A14
CGAACCCGCCGCACCCGCCCTCCCGGAACCGCCGAACGAGGACCCGCACGCCCGCAAGCCGATCCCTCATCGGCGGATTTGTTCTCCGCAGGTTGCGCCAACGTGGCAGCGTATCTGTCTATTGGCGAACAATTCGACAGGAGTGTCCTGGTCGGACAGGTAAATGTGCGGTCAGAACCAGACCGCAGCTTATTGGTTGTTCGACAGCGAGGCAGCGTCTTGCAAGCAGAGAGCGAGTAATCATGAACTCACCCTCACTGCCGGTGCTCGCCGGCGTGGAGCACCGGTTCGTCGACGTTGGCGGCGGTGTCACGATTCACGTCGCCGACGCCGGACCGACCGACGGGCCGCCGGTCATGCTTGTCCACGGTTTCCCGCAGAACTGGTGGGCATGGCATGAGCTGATCGGGCCACT
Source organism: Rhodococcus sp. A14 (assembly GCF_011603105.1). Lineage (NCBI taxonomy): Bacteria > Bacillati > Actinomycetota > Actinomycetes > Mycobacteriales > Nocardiaceae > Rhodococcus > Rhodococcus sp. A14. The sequence continues at coordinate 416 of NZ_JAAOQS010000136.1, forward strand.
CGCCGACGACGGCTACCGAGTGCTGTGTCCAGATCTGCGCGGTGCCGGTTGGAGCTCGGCTCCCGATGATCGTTACTACAAGAAGGACATGGCAGATGATCTCGCGGTCGTGCTCGACCGGCTCGGCGTCCCGTCGGTTCGACTGGTCGCGCATGACTGGGGTGGTCCGATCGCGGCGTTTCTGATGCTGCGACATCCGCAGAAGGTGGCCGGCTTCTTCGGACTGAACACCGTCGGGCCGTGGCTCGAGTACGATCTGGCGGTGGTTCGCCATTTGTGGCGGTTCTGGTACCAGATCCCGATTTCTCTTCCGGTGATCGGGCCGCGCCTTCTTAGTGACCCGAAGGGGCGCTTCTTCAGGATGACGGGCCGCTGGGTCGGCGCCGGGTTCTTCCTCGACGACGTCGACTTCAAGCTCTATGTGCGTCGCATGGGCGAGCCCGGTCATGCGGTCGCTGGCTCGCGCTGGTACCGCACATTTCTGACACGAGAAATGATCCGTGCCCGCGAATTCGCGAAGACCTCAGTCGATGTTCCGATGCGGTTCCTCCACGGAATGGATGACCCGGCAATCACTCCTACATTGCTACGCGGGTACGCCGAGCACGCAGCCGGTTTTCAGCTCGAGACGGTCGACGGCGTCGGTCACTGGATTGTCGATCAGCGACCTGAGTTGGTCCTTGAACGACTTCGGACATTCCTGCACGAAACTTGAGTATTGGCTCGGCGATCCCGGGGTTCATCATCCGGAACGTCGCAGACGCGATCGGTGTATCCCCGGTTGACGATCCCGCTCCGGCACGAGGGTTGCAGGCGGCCGTACATGCGCTCGGCGGCGATCTCGTCCCGCTGGTGGTTTGGCAAACGGTAGCCAACCCCCGCCCCGTCGGGTGTAGCCGACAAGTGCCGACCGGGCCGGAGAAGTCGACACCTTCGTTCAGGGCCGATCGTCAGTCACAAGTATTCGCGAGGTGTTGTTGGTGTGGTTACTGGTCACGAAAGCAGTAGTGACAGGTGAGCTGCTTGGTTTCGCAGTGCGTCGATGTGGTGAAACATCAGGTGGAAATGGTTGATGTGTCCGGATAGAACCAGGCCGGCGACGAGAGTGCCGGCAGCGGATCGGATTGGCACTGAGACGCAGGCAGAGTCATTGTGCAGTTCGCCGACCTGAGTGGCATAGCCCTGATCGCGGACGAGGTCGAGGTGCCTGCGGAGTTCGCTGCGCACGTGGACGGTCCGGGCCGTGAGCGGTTGGGGGCCTCCGCGCTGGAAGGTCGAGTCGAGCCTGTCCTTCTCGGCAAGGATCAGCTTGCCGACGGCGCTGGCGTGGAGGTGCTGGTTGAGGTAGTTCTCGTCGGACCGGCACGGGTACTCCGGATCCGGGGCGATCAGGCGTACCACTGTGTCGGTGTACGAGTAGAGGCGGACACCGAAGCGGATCTCGTTACGTAGCTCGGTGAGGAGATCGCGGGCGGCTGTGCACACCGTTGGTCTGATGGCGGTGTTGGCTAGCGCGGCGACCTTGTGGCCCAGTGCGAAGCAGCCTGGACGATCGGGCCGACGACGGACGAATCCGTCGTCGACCAGAAGCGTCAGCACCCTGTATACGGTCGCGGGAGGTATGGCCAGTGTGTCTGTGATGTCTCTGGCTGTTACTCCTTCGCCCGCGCGAGCCACTTCCGCGAGGATTCTTAACGCGTTCTGGATCGCCCGTGGTTGACGTCCCGAGATAGCAGGGGCGGAGGCCGCAGTCTGAGCATTCACGCTTCATCCAGATACGAGTTGTTGCTGTGACATTCTGCGCCGCAGCGGTTGTGGGCCCGGCTCCGTGGTTTGTCGACTGATTGGCGTCGACGTCGGGCCGGGGTCGGGCAGGCAACGCGTTGAGGCCATTGTCGGTTGTTTCCCTCGCCGTTCACCGCAACAATGCTGGCCTCGCGGCGAGGGACGGTTGCCATGACCTCCTCAGTCGCCGGATCGACGACGTCAAAGCGGGCCTGATCGTCAGTCCCGTAGGCGACTTGTGATGGATTGGAGGAAGGCGACTGTCTCACTCTCGCGATTGGTGGATTCGCTGTCGGTAGTTCCGTAGGCACGGTTGGCGGACAACTTGACGATGACGGCATTCGTCGACGGGTCGACATACACGAACTGGTTGTACACGCCGATGGCGCTGAACTCGCCACGGTTGCCGGCGGGAATCCACCACTGGTAGCCGTAGCCGAGGTCAAATCGGTGGGTGCCGACGATCGGCTGTCCGGGCTGCAGATGCGTGCCGCTCAGGACCACGGAATTGCGTACCCACTCCTCCGGGACAATCTGCTTGCCTTGCCACCTGCCGACGTTGCGGTACAGCTCGCCGAGCTTTGCGAAGTCCCGGGCAGTCATGTTCAGGCCCGCGAAAGCGACCTCCATGCCGGCCGAGTCGACCAACCAGTGCCCAGGTGAGGTCATGCCGAGCGGTTCGTACAGCTTTTCCTGCATGTAATCGGTGATCGAGCGGTTCGTCGCCCGCACCAGCAGGGAACCCAGTACCTGAGTGTCGCCGGAGTTGTAGCGGCAGATCGTGCCTGGCTCGTTCTCGCGGACGACGCCGGCGACGAACTCGTCGAGGGTGCCTATGCCGCCCATTGCAGCGTTGAGGCGAAACACGTCCGACTCAGGGTCGTGGTAGTCCTCGTTCCAGCGCGCACCGGACGACATCTGTAGGACCGCTTTGATCGGGACGCCGTCGTACGCAGAGCCCGGGTCAACGGGTACGTAGGCGCTGATGGGGTCGTCGATGTTCGTGATGTGGCCCTCGGCGACGGCAATACCGACCAGTGTCGAGATGAAACTCTTCGCGACTGACATGGAGATCCACGGAACATCAGGTCCACCGGTGAGTGCGTATCGCTCGTGGCGGACGACTCCCTCGACAAGTACCAGCAGCGCCGCAGTGTCGGTCTCGACGAAAAAGTCTTCGAACGACTTCGAAGTGCCCGCGAACTCATACGTTTCCGGCAGTGCAATCGTGGCACCGGCCGGCCATTCGTACGGTGTCGACGATGGTGTCAATTCGCTAGCGGGGAGAACACTCGCCAGCCGACAGAAGTTGTCGTGCTGGGGTGCCCCGGTGAACAAGCCCAGTCCAGCGAGCTTGGCGATTAGTTGGTCGGTCATGGTCGTCCTTAGGTAGGGGTTGCCGGGACGGCAGGGGTCGCTTGCCCGGATCTGTTCCCGCGGAAGCGGGACCACACAGTCGGCACTGTTGGCGGAAAGTAATTCCCACATGGCGGTTCGGGGTGGGTGCTGGCACCGTCGAGAGCAGCCACCTGTCACATGGGAGCGCAGATGCCGGGCGCCGCGGAAGTGTTCCGGCCGAACGGGGCGTCGGGCAAATTCGTTCATCTGCTGTACACTGAAATTTAGCAGTACCAAGTGGTTAGCACAACCATTTGGTACCCATAATTTTGATTCTTCGGTGAGGTTAGGATTCGGTGATGAACGCAGAGCGTGTGGACGGTCGTACCCTCCGCTACCAGCACCGACGCCCAGAGTTGCTGGCGGCGGCAACGGAGTACGTTCTCGATCACGGCTTCGGGGATGTGTCCTTGCGTCCGATCGCGCATGCGCTCGGCGTGACGCACGCGACTTTGCTGCGGCACTTCTCGTCGAAGGATGAGTTGCTGCTGCAGGTGCTGGAGAAGATTCATGCCGATTTCCAGGAACGACTGAGAACCGATGCCGAACTGCGCGCCGCGGATTCGACAGCGGCTTTCGTTCGCATCGTGTGGCGCCGGTTGTGCGAGCCGCGCGAGCAACGCCAGTTCGTATTGCTGTTCGAGCTTGTCGGGCGCACAGCGAGGGACCCCGACCGTGGAGGGCGGCTCGTGCAGTCGATCATCAACGACTGGCTCCTGCCCGTCGAAGAGCGGTTGGGACAAGAAGGGTGGCCGCCCGACGAAGCCTCGACAATGTCGACGCTCGTCTTGGCGCAGGTGCGTGGTCTGCAGCTGGATCTCATCATGACCAGGGACCGCGACCGGGTCGATCGGGCCTTCGAATCTACTGTCGATCTGGTGGCACGTCCAAGAGTCCGGTGACCGACACGCGCGTCGTTTCCCCTGGTTCGGCAAAGGGAAACGACCCTGCGCCGTATCGGTGCGGTCTCCGACTCCGATGGGCGAGATCGACTCCGGCCCGGCATGGCCGAGCTGGAGTCGATCTCGACTCGAGGACCCTAGGCCTGCTGTAGCAGTTGATCTTTCGCGGCCGCGTACTCGCGGGTGAGGCGTTCGACGATCTCCGCCGCCGGGACGACGGCGTCGACGGCGCCGATGCCCTGTCCGGCGCCCCAGATGTCGCGCCAGGGCTTGGCTTCCGACTTCGTGCTCGTGTCCGCGTCCTCGCCGACATCGAAGTTCATGGCGGACGGGTCCGACACGGCGAGGTTGTGCGGGTCGAGTCCGGCGGCCTCGATGCTGCCACGCAGGTAGTTGCCGTGCACGCCGGTGAACAGGTTGGAGTAGACGATGTCGGATGCGGTGGAGTCGACGATCATCTGCTTGTAGCCCTGGTCTGCGTTGGCCTCTTCGGTGGCGATGAACGCGGAGCCGATGTAGGCGAGGTCGGCGCCGGCGGCCTGCGCGGCGAGGACCGAGCGGCCGTGGGCGATGGAGCCCGACAGCAGGACCGGTCCGTCGAACCACTCGCGGATCTCCTGGATCAACGCGAACGGCGACAGGGTGCCCGCGTGTCCGCCGGCGCCGGCCGCGACGGCGATGAGGCCGTCGGCGCCCTTCTCCACCGCCTTCTTCGCGAACGTGTTGTTGATGACGTCGTGGAGGACGATGCCGCCGTAGCTGTGGATGGCGTCGTTGACGTCGGCGCGGGCGCCGAGGGACGTGATGACGATCGGGACCTGGAACTCGACGATGGTGGCGAGGTCCTCGTCGAGACGGTCGTTGCTCTTGTGGACGATCAGGTTGACCGCGTACGGCGCGGACGGTGTCTCGGGGTTGTTGGCGTCGTGCTTGGCGAGGGCTTCGGTGATGCGGGTGAGCCATTCACGCAACTCGGGCTGCGGGCGGGCGTTCAGCGAGGGGAACGATCCGACGATGCCCGACGTGCACTGGGCGATCACCAGGTCGGGACCCGAGACGATGAACATCGGCGACGCGACCACGGGCAGGCGAAGCCGGTCTTGCAGAATGGGGGGCAGGCTCATGGGTACTCCTTGTCGGGAAGTCAGTTCGGGAAAGTGATTGTCACTGCACAAGTGAGCCGGCTTCCGAAGCCCGGAGGTCTTTGCGAAGAATCTTGCCCGCCGCGGACTTGGGCACGATGTCGATGAACTGCACCTTGCGGACCTTCTTGTGTGGGGACACCCGCTCGGCGACGAACGCGATGACTGCGGCCTCGTCCAGTTCGGCGCCCTGCTGCTTGACGACGAACGCCTTCGGCACCTCTTCACCCTCGCCGTTCGACACTCCGATGACGGCGGCGTCGGCGATCTGCGGGTGGGTGAGCAGCAGCGCCTCGAGTTCGGCGGGTGGCACCTGATAACCCTTGTACTTGATCAGTTCCTTCATTCGGTCCACGATCGTCACCACGCCCTCCGAATCGACGGTCGCGATGTCGCCGGTGTGTAGGTAGCCGTCCGCATCAATGGTCTCGGCGGTTGCTTCGTCGTTGCCGAGATATCCGGCCATGATGTTCGGGCCCTTGCACCACAGCTCACCAGGCTTCGACACCCCCTCGGCCGGATACGCGATCTCCTCGCCGGTGGCCGGATCGATCAGCTTGCATTCCATGTTGGGAATGGTCAACCCGACTGAGTTGCGGGGGATGTCGTCTCTCTCGAGAGGAATGAGGTGGCTAGCAGGACTCATTTCGCTCATTCCGAATCCCTGCAGGACCTTGCATCCCAGCCGCTTCTCGATCACTCGAGCCAGGTTGTCGTCGAGTGGGGCTGCGCCCGACAGCATCACTCGGACGCTCGATAGATCGTAGTCATCGACGACGGGGTTCTTGGCCATGGCCACCGCGACGGGCGGCGCGATGTAGATGTAGCTGCATTCTTCTTCCGAAACGGTACGGAGGAACTCGACCAGATCGAATTTAGGCATCGTGACGAGCGTGGCTCGCTGATGCAGTGTTGCGTTCAGCACCCCGGTCAATCCGTAGATGTGGAAGAACGGAAGGACGGCCAGGACACGTTCCTGCGGAGTGATTCCGAGCCATGGCTGAACTTGGCAGAGGTTGGCGACCAGGTTGCGGTGGGTGAGCCGGACGCCCTTCGGACGGCCCGTGGTCCCGGTCGAGTATGGCAGCACTGCGAGATGTGTCGCCGGGTCGAAATCGACCTTGGGTGCCGGAATCTGTTGTGCCAGCATTTGTTGTAGTGACGGGTGTTCGTCGCCTGTTCCATCGAGAACCAGGACTCGGTGTGCGCCGATTCCGGCAGCGCGAGCCGCGGACCACGCCTGAGGAAGGAGCGCCGACGTGGTGAAGAGGAACGACGCCGAGGAGTCGGTCAGCTGTTTGGTGATGTCCTCTGCGGTGTACAGCGCATTGATGGGGGTCGCAGTCCCTCCTGCGCGCAGGATGCCGTGAAGCGCGACCGCGAACTCCGGTGAGTTCGGGGCGTGCAGCCCGACCACCTCGCCGACAGTCAGGCCTTGGGCGGTGAGTGCGCCGGCTACCGCATCGATGCGTGCAACCAGGTCGCGATACTCGACGGTTGTACCTGAGCTCCGGTCGCGGAAAGCGGTCCGTTGCAATTCTTCGTCGGACAAGGTGCCGAAAAGAAGGTCGTACAGACTCGATTCGGGGATGACGACGTCAGGGTGTGGGCTGGTGAAACTCACGGATGTACCTTCCATTTCGGCGAGGTGAGGGACGGTTGTGATCAGGCGACCAAAGTGGACGCCGAAAGCGGTCGACGCCGTGCCGGGTGCCGCGGTCCGGTCACCCCTGCAATTGGCCGAGGGCAGTGACCGCCGAGGCGAAGGTGGTTGCCTTGACCGTTCCCAGGGTGTCGGGATCCTTCCCCAGTAGAGGGGTGGCAACCTCGAGCGCGGTATCGAGGACACCGTCGGCCGGGGCGGTGCGGTCGACCAATCCGTGCGCACGAGCCTCGGTGCCGCCGTAGCGATGCCCATGCCCACTCGTCATGGCAGTGATCGCGGTCCGGTGGTCCAGTTTCGATTGGATGAGAGCCGCCATTCCAGGCATGAACGGAAGCCTGAAATCCACCTCTGGGAAGCAGAGATTCCCCGGGGTCGGATCGCATGATCCGGGAGTCATGGGCAACGGCGAACATCGCGCCGGCACCGCACGCGTGGCCGTTGACAGCTGCCACTGTAGGTAGTGGGAAAGTCAGAATTCTGGTGAGCAGGGATTGAACGCGTCCGACGTGCCACGCCATTCGAACATGTTGTGTTACAACCCATTCAATGTCCAGGCCATTGGTATCGAACTTTCCTCTGGCTGTCGTCACCAATGCCGGGGAGGGGCCCGCCTGGATTTCCTCGAGGTGGCGTTCGACTGCAGTGATCGAGGATAAAGGGAAGCGGTTCTCGCCGTCTCCGAGGTCGAGTACGGCGATATCGTCCTGATGGTTCACGGAGGTAGTCATGAGTGTCTTTCGCGGACGCGAATCGCTGCGAGTCTGTGAAGATCAGCGTTCGACCAGTGTGGGGGTAGTGGGGGGTGCTGTCCGTGCCCGTGGGGGCCAGGCGGGTCGATCGGTCCTTATAGCCGCGTCCGCCCGGTCGAGTGTGCCGACATTCGAATATCCGGTAATGCCACATCCCGCCTACCTCGATCCTGAGAGGCGCCGTCGTCGGGACGGCGCGAACACCGAATCTAGCAGTACCAAACGGTTAGGTAAACCATTCGGTACTACTAAATTCTCGGGCCGCAGTCCCGAGCGGCAGGAGAGGGATGTCAGGGCCGAGCTGTTCGATTCCGCTGGACGATCCCTCAGTGGGATTGATTCTTCACCGTCCATCGGGCCCTGTTTGGAGGGCGTGACCGACAGCCCCACGACTCCGGCAGGCACAACAGGCTCAGGTGGGACTTGCGGGCAGCCCCCGGCCGGGCCGACGCTCATCCGGATTGGTGCTCGATCCCATGACCCGGGTCGGGAGGTTCGTCGTGGGATCTGACCAGCGTGGTGATGTACTGCATGATGGGGCCGATCTGCAGGTGTGTCTGCGGTTGCAGTTCACCGGGTTCGGGCGGCACGTACGGGTCGGGCGTGCCCGGCCGGATGGGCGGCTCGACGGCGAGCGACTTGAGGAATGCGCCGGCCCCGGCGGCGACCGGGTGCAGGACCCAGGCGTGGGGGAAGTCGACCTGATGCTCCTCGCGCGGATCCCACTCCAGGTTGTAGAGGATCGGCACGTTGGTCGGTGCCCAGGTGGAATAGAAGTCGTCCTGCTGGAACAGGTGAACCTTCCATTGACGCCACTTCGCCGCCTGCAGCCGGTTGCCCTGCAGACACAGGATCATGTCGCGGCCCGAATCCTCGTCCGCGCCCAGCAGAAAGCTGGACATGTCCATCCCGTCGATCTGCCGGTCCGTCGGGACCGTGCCACCGGCGGCCGTCACCAGCGTGGTGAAGAAATCGACCTCGTGCACCAACTCGTTGCTGACCCGCCCGGCGGGTACATTCCCGGGCCAGCGCACCAGGCACGGTGTCCGATTGGAGCCTTCGAGGGCGGTGAACAACCCACCCCGCCAGGGTCCGGAGAATCCGTGCCATTGACCGCCGACCGGATCCGGGTCGATCGCCGGAAGGTGGTTGGTGGTGTCCGCGCCGTTGTCGGACGCCCAGACCACGATTGTGTTCTCGCGGATGCCCAGCTCGTCAAGCTTGTCCAGGATCGTGCCGGTGAAGGCATCCATCTGGGTGAGAATGTCGGCCCAGTTCCCTCGCTGGGTGGTGCCCGCGTACTGCGGGTCCGGGATCGGCGGGATGTGGACCTGTGTGTAGGGCAGGTAGACATAAAAAGACTTGCCCGCCTGCGTGGAGCGGGTCATGAAATCACAGGCCCAGTCGGTGATCTTCCGATCGAATCCGGCCCGGAACTCGGCGTCGTAGGTCGCGATCCTCTCCGATTTCTCGCCCTTGCGCCGCGAGTAGATCGGCTCCGGTTCCAGCGGGATCCGCGTCGACCCCGCATAAGGGGCGGCGGTCACCGCGCCATCCGGGAAGTACGACTGCATGGTCCACAGCACCTCGTCGGCCGTGCGCGGGCACCACACCGCCTCGTCGAACCCGAAGTCGACCGGGCTCCGCTGCTCGGGGTCGCTGCCCAGATGCCACTTGCCCCACATCCCGGTGGCGTACCCCACGTCCGAGAGCGCCCGGGCGATCGTGACCTCCCACCGGGTCATCCCGTCCGGGCCGCCGGTGAGGGGCACCGTCTGGGTGCCCGAGCGGATCGCGTGGCGCCCGGTCAGCAAGGCCGAACGGCTCGGCGTGCACTGCGCCTCGACGTTGAAATTCAGTAACTTGAGGCCTTCCCCGGCCAGGTCGTCGATCCGCGGTGTCACCGCACCGCGGAGCACGCCGCCGCCATAGCACCCGAGCTCACCCCATCCGAAGTTGTCCCAGAAAAAGAACACGATGTTCGGTTGTTCGTCGCTCATGCCTAATCCCGCCTGCGGTCGTGACGCTCTGCCGTCCGGTCGGAGCCGAGCACGTGTCCTGTACCGGTAGTGACCACCCCGGGGTGTCGGGCCTTCCGGGCGGCTCAGAAAGGCCGACACAGAAACGGTAATCCGTCGGACAGAGTTCAGGTCAGTGATTTGAATATCGATGGACTGGCTGGCTCTCGCTGAGGAACGACGACCGGGACGGATCATCCGAACGTCGAAGTCCCGACCCGTCCCGCATGCGGATCGGCTTGCGGTGGAAGCGTTCGGACCGGCCGATGTTCGTGGCCCTGAGATTGCGGTCAGGAACGTTCATCCGGCCGCGGATTGATGGTGTCGCTGTCCCACTGGACGCTCATCGTGGCGGACACTTCGAGTGCTTCCAGCTCGGAACAATTGGTGATCGCGTGGACACACTCTGTGGATGCGCCAACGTAGCTGGCCATGAGGTCGACGTCGGTTGCCACGCACCAGGCGCGGTCGTCGAGCCACCAGAGGTTCGGCGATAGAAGATTGCGGAATCGGCTTCCAGCCGCGGTGATTGAGTCGGTGAGTAGAAACATCCCCATATTGCCCGCTTGCAGTAGGCCGGCGTTCTCCGCGGACGTCATCGAGCAGAGTGTTTCCTTCCCATATGGCGTACCAGCACTGCTCGGGTGTGGTCGTGAAGTTCGCAAGCACACCGATGAGAGCTTCAGCTGTCGGACCGGTGAGCTCACCGGTACTCGGAGCTTCGTCCCATAGGCCTGGCTGACCTTTTCTGGCCGCGGGTGTAGGGAGTAGGAACTCCCATTCCATCAGTGGATGCGCGGCACGCTCGTTCGCCGCTGCGACGGCGTGCCAGGTGATGGGCTCGCATTGCCCAGCGGAGGTGCCTGTGCGCCGATGAAATATCCGTGCGTATGCATCGAATTCCGGCGGCACCACCTGACCGGCGAGGCCGGCACTATGGTCTATGGCGAATCGCTTCAGGCTTTCGTCCACCCACGTGCCTGCCGATACGTCGCGTTGAAAGCTATCCGCAGTCCACATGAACAGTAGAATCCCACGATCTCCGCGCCTGGTACTGGAAACAGATTGTGGCTGCTCCGGTTAGGGATCGTCCGCCGGTATGGGACCGGCGGACATTCCAGCGGGGATGGCTAGGTGTTGAAATCTGAGAGAGCGTCACGCTGAGCCCGGTGGGCGCTGCGTTCGATGGCCCGGTACACCGTCGACCGGCCCACCGAGAACAGATCGGCCAGTTCAGCGGTCGAGTACTCGCCTGACACGTGAAGCTCGACCAGGTGCCGTTCCTGGCGTGGGTTGAGCTTCGGCTTCTTGCCCTTCAGGTGTCCCTTCGCCTTCGCGATCCGCATCCCCTCCCTAGTTCGTGCCCGAATCAGGTCGCCCTCGAACTCGGCGACCATCGCCAGGACGTTGAACAACAGGCGACCGACCGGGTCGGTGGGATCGTGCAACGAGGCTCCGATCTGCAGACACGCGTGCCGAGCGGTGAGCTCGTCGACGATGTCCCGAGCATCGGGCAACGAACGGGCCAGGCGATCCAACTTGGTCACCACGAGGGTGTCGGTGTTCCGGCACGCTGCAAGGGCGTTCTGCAGTCCTGGCCGTTGACGATTGGTGCCGGTCAAGCCGTGATCGACGTAGATCCGTTCCGGTGAGACCCCGAGCCCGAGCAGTGCGTGCTGCTGTGCGGTCAGGTCTTGCTGATCGGTGGACACTCGTGCAGACCCGATGTACATCGCTGATTCCCATCTCTCGAACGCACAACGCCGGCGGCGCAGTGTTTGGGACTCCACGGTCAAACATCATCGGCAAGGGCACCAGGACCGCTGCCCGGAGCTGATGCCGTTGGTGCATTGGCCTTCCAGGCCCGGCGTGGCTCAGCCTTCGAACGATTCATCCCGGTGATCGTTCCGTCCGGTGCGGCGGGCAATCACACCGACGGTCGCCTTCTGCCTCTCTATGCCGAGAGACGCGTGATCTTGGCGAGGGCGTCGCCTATCTTGTCGGCCGCAAGGTCGAGCTCGTAGCGGTCCTGGATATTGAGCCAGAACTGCGCACTGTTGCCGAACGCCTTGGCCAGCCGCAACGCGGTGTCTGCGGTGATCGACCGCTTGCCGAGCACGATCTCGTTGATCCGTCGGGGCGGAACACCGATGATCGTGGCTAGGCGGTTCTGCGTGATGCCGAACGGCTCGAGGAAGTCCTCGCGGAGGATCTCGCCGGGGTGAATTGGGCTCAGGTCTGTAGTCATTGTCGGTGTTCCTTTGTCGATTCTGTGGTCGGATGGAGCGTCGGCTCCCCTCTGGTGGTTAGTGATAGTCGGTGATCTCCACGTCGTATGCGGCGGTGGCGCGCCAGATGAAACAGATGCGGTACTGATCATTGATCCGAACGCTGTACTGGCCCAACCGGTCCCCGGAGAGCTTCTCCAGGCGGTTGCCTGGGGGCACCCTCAGGTCGTTGACGTCGGTGGCAGCCTCGATCAACAGGAGGCGCCGGCGCGCGATCCGCTGAATGTCCTGCGGGAGCTTCTTCGAGAACTGTCGGTGAAAGACCCGCTCGGTCTCTTTGTCGGCGAACGACTCGATCACTCCACGAGTATAACGCACTGCGTTAATAACGTGAAACGTTATGCTCCGTGGAGAGTGGCGGCGCGTCTCCAGCGGTGCTCCAATTGGCCATCCGCTGGCGGGAGCTGCGGAGGCTCAAAATCTCACTCGGTCAGCAGCAACGGCCGAGCGCATACGGCCGATCTTGCTCGGTCCGAACTGCGCGTCCGGGATGTCCACCAGGTCCAGACGCTGGCGGCTGCGGGTGCCGCATCGCTCGATCCTCAGCTGCCTCCGAGGATGATTCCCGCCCGCGAAAGCTGGCCCATTACATCGATCAGCCAGAAAGTTACTGCGGGCGGAAATGGGGACCAGAAGTTCCAGCTGTCTCCTGCCAGATGAATGAAGCTGTCCATCTGAATCACCTTCTACGAGCGACGGCTGGCGAAGTCGTCGGGGAGCACAGCCAACGATATTCGACATCCGACGGCCGACAGCCCGGAACAAGGATGAGAAGGGAGCGGCACGCCAATGGTGACGGTCTTCGATGACGGATCCCTTTCCGACCAGCGGCCGGTATTGCAGAGCTGGATTGGTGCGCACGACACCCCGCTTCGTCACCGAGGTAACAGCGTCGAGACGGGCCTGGCGTGCAATCAGGCTAATGACACGGGCGGGCAGCTCGGACGCGCGAAGATGGCGTTATGCCGATCCAGGACTTGTGGAATCAGGACAGTTTGGTGTGGCACTTTGGCTTGTTCGACGGAGGCCCCGCGATCGGGTCTGATCACGACGTCGAGGCGCCGCAGGTATGGGTGCGTGCACTCGAAGCCGTCGCCCGCGATCTGCGGTGCCTGCGGTACGGGCGCGACGTGCGGTTGGGTGGATTGGTGTGGGAGCTTGCCGTTAACGGCGACTACGCCGTCACCATCGGCTGGCAGGGCGTACACGGCATCAGTGGGTTCAGCCGCTGCGACGGCTTGTCGATGGATGTTCCGTTCGCTGAGGCCGCGGTCTGGGTGGCCGATACCGTTCAGTCAGACCTCGCTGGCTACGACTTCGTGCAGTGGCCCTCACAGGGACAACGCATGCTGCTGCCGCGCAAGCGCGACGATGGTCCGGTTTGGATCGATACCCCTACCGACGACACGGTTGCCGCCATTGGTGAGCTATGTCAGCACATCGACCGGTAGGGCAAGACCCTGGTCTGTAAGTCTCTGAGGGATCCGCTTTCGGGACCAGGGCCGACCACTGCCGGACTTGCGCAGGGACTCCAATCTCGTCCCGGTGATGGCTCCTTGTGCGGTCATCGCGTGTCGGCCGCGATCAGGGCGCGTTGTTCAGGTTGGGGAACTTAGCGCAGCAAACCATCGGGTGACATGTGTGCTGGCTGCGAGGAAGATCGATACAGAACCAACTGGTCGCTCGCAGGTAATGAGAAATCTCTCCAGGAGGCTGCGGTGACATATAGGGCTGCGTCAGCTGACACGCCCGTTCGGGTAGAGCGCTGCGACGTCTGCATCGTCGGAGCTGGCCTCGCCGGAGTCAACGCTCTATTCGTCGCCAGTCAATACTTGTCTCCCTCGCAGAAGGTCATCCTGGTCGATCGCCGCGATCGGTCCGGCGGCATGTGGGTCGACACCTATGCATATGTGCGACTACACCAACCGTATGGCCTGTTCACCGCCGGCAACATCAAGTGGACCCTTGGCCAGGATCGCTCCTACCTGGCAACAAAGGACGAAGTCCTCACCCACTTCGAACACTGCCTCGCCGTGGTCAAGCAACGAGTGCAGGTGGACGAATATTTCGGCTGGACTCTGGAGTCGCATGACGAGTCCGACGGGATCGTGCGCCTCACCTGCACATCGTCGGACGGCCAACTCATGGTTGTCGAGGCGAGGCGACTGATCAAAGCCAGCGGATTTGGGGTTGTGCCCAACGACCCACTCGGGATCTCCAGTGCACGTGTCGTGTCGGTGTCACCCGACTTCTGCGACATGCGGGGCGACGAGATGCGGGCGAGTGACGCCCCCGTGTGGGTCGTGGGTGGCGGTAAGACCGCGATGGATACCGCTCACACTCTGATCACGGAATACCCCGGTCGGGAAGTGAACCTTGTCGCAGGTTCAGGAACATTCTTTTCGAACCGCGACCGTCTATTCCCTGTCGGCGGCCGACGATGGTGGAGCGGCACATTGGTCACCGGCATTTTCATGGAACTGGGGAGGCGATTCGACGGGACCAACGAGACAGATGTCGCGTCCTGGTTACGCGATACCTACGGCACCTGGTTGACCCCCACTACAGGAAACTACCTGCTGGGCTTGCTATCCGAGTCGGAGAACAAGACGATCGCCACCGGCCTGAACGAGGTGATCATGGATCACGTCGTGGATGCCGTCGACCGCAACGGCGAGACCGACTTGGTGTTCCGCAGCGGATCCGCGAAGACGATTCAACCGGGCAGCTGGATAGTGAACTGCACCGGATACATGCTGCGCGGCGACCACCCCTACGAGCCCTACGTGTCCGACAGCGGTGCGGTCGTCTCGGTGCAGCCGCGCTCTGCCACACTCCATCTGACCTCATACATGGGTTACTTCTTGACCCACCTACTGTTCTTGGACAAGCTCAGGGACATCCCGCTGTATGAGCTCGACGCGCCGGATCTACGGAAGAAGTCGAATGCGGTATTTCCGTATACGCTCGGATCGCTCGCCATGCACAATCTCAGCCTGATTGTCGACAGCGTCCCGCACAAGGTGTTGCTCGATTGCGGACTCGATCTCGATCGCTGGTATCCGCTGCCACGCCGCATGATCGGAACGGCGCGGTTCATGCTCACCCATCGCCGCGGACGCGAGCACCTCCGGCAGACCCTGGACACTGTGCGTGAACGATTCGATGTTCGCTGCGGCCCACTGGGCTATGCGTAATCATCAGTTTCCTGACGCCCTCATGTCTGTGCAGGCCCCCCGGCGGCGCAGCTCGTTCCCGTAAGCGGATCCGCTTGCGGAACGACGGTCGACTGCCGCCGGCACGCGCTGAGACGCCACTTCGTCCGAAGCAGGTTCGGGCAAAGGATCCTCTTCCTCTTGCCCGACGACGTCACTACCGGGAGAGTCACGACGATGAGTGTTCCCGATCGTACCGAGCTCGATCGGCTCTTCATGCTGTGGAAAAACAGATTGTGGACTGCGTTTGGTGTCTCTGAAAACGAGGCAGCGAGCGAACCGGAGCTCTATCGCTTCAGGGTCACCGGGATCGGTCGGCTCGACGAGAACTCTCTGGAGATCCACATCGAGTTCGCGCCTAATGCCGTCTACGGCATCGAGCACGTGCCCGCCTCGAAGGCTGGCATTGTGATCGCGCTGTACTCACATGGTGAGGTCAACGCTCCACCCGGGATGGAGCATCTGCTGACCGAATTCATCACGTCCGGCGGGATCCACCCCGCCAACCTCGTAGGCACGGATGCCGACGGTAATCCCCGGGTCTTCTGGGACACAGCAGGATAGGAACCCGCAGGCGAGTGTCCCGTGCCGGGCACTCGTACATCTGGTCATGGTGGCAGACGCCACCAGGCCAACGGTGACCTGTTCCGTATGCGGATCCTCATCCGGTGCTAGCGCAGGCGTTCCTCATTGCGAGCGGGAGGGTCCCGCGACCATCCTCAGGTGGCGTACCGGATGCTTAGGTCATGCGACAACCCAAGGCAGGTACCACCCGCAACAAGGCAGTCCGAACTGCAACGTGGGCGGCACTGCTATCGGTTGCCGTCTCCTGCGGCACCACCCCGGACCATCCGGGTGCCATCCTCGATGAGCTCCCACCAGGCGCAGTCGGTGCCGTGTCGGTCGGCCCCCGTGGTCTCGAATCAACAGGCGGCCGCACGATCGTGTTCGTCTTCGATGAGAAGGGAAACGTTCTCGGCAGACTCGAAGACGAACCGATCTATGCCAATCCTGTCTTGGCCTCAAAGCAGAGCCTTGTCACAGCGTCCGGCCGAGCGGTCACCACACTCACGAGTACCTCAAGGATCGACGTCCCCGTCGACGAGAGCATCGTCGAGGCCGCAGCGAACAATCCCGAAACCGGTTCCGCAACCGTCTGGTTCAACAGCGGACGCACCAGCAATTTCGTCTCGGTCGACGCCGACGGCCAAACCCACACGGGAAGCGTGGAAGGGATGGTACGAACGGCAACCTACTGCGGAGACCGCCAGTTCGCCGTCGTACGCGACATCATCCCCGCCGGGGACATGACCAAACACCGGTTGTACGAGCTTCTACCGGGAGGCAGGCTCGCCGTGCGTGGCGAATGGGACCTTCCCGTCGGCGTCGGACCGGCGTCGCGAAACCCCGCCTGCGCTGCTGACGGGCAATCGATTCTTGCATTGTGGAGAATGTCCGCGACGTCCTCGCCGCCCGACCACGACCTGGCGCTCGTCCGCATCGATGTAACTGACGGCTCGCAGTCCGAAACCGTTCTCGACATGCCTGGGTACGCGCAGAACGCCTGGGGTACGACCGCAGTAATCGGTGATCGTTTGTATTGGCTCAATCAAGACGGGCAGGTCCTGTCCGTAGCCATCGAGGGTCCGCCGGCAGTGTCCCTGGAATGGACGATTCCCGACCCAGAGGAGGCCACCACAACGGTCAGCGGCACAACCGTCACCATCGTCAACTCCCGAGGCCGGCCGGTATTCTCGCAGCACGACTTGATCACCGGGAACCAGACGCGGGATCCGATTGAACTTCCTGGCTCGAATCCATCGTCGGTTCACCGGCCGGAAACACCCTCTATTCGACCACGGATGTCACCGGACTCGAAGAACAGCCCCAGTAGGGGATGGTTGAGCGGGATCGAATGCGGACGGGCGAAGATGGTGCAGTTTGGGCTGCCAGAGACCGCCGAGTGGAAGGGCAACTCCAGGAATAGCCCTCGACTGGCGTTCGGCAATAGGCGGCGGTGTTTCAGCCGACTGCGGGGCTAGGCCCGTCCGACTTGGGGCGGCGGGTGTGCTGGAGTTCGGTGTTGATGCGCCGGGCCTCGGCGAGTTGGTCTTCGAGGATGATGATGCGGCATGCGGAATCGAGTGCGGTGCCCTGGTCGATCAGTTCGCGGGCGCGGGCGGCGATGCGGAGCTGGTATCGGGAGTAGCGGCGGTGGCCGCCCTCCGAGCGTCCGGGGGTGAGGAGCTTCGCGGCGTCGAGGCTGCGGAGGAATGCTTGTGTGACGCCGAGGATCTCGGCGGCGTGGCCCATGCTGTAGGCCGGGTAGTCCTCGTCGTCGAACTTTCCGGCCGGGCTGTGGTCGGGCGAATCTGCCGGAATGGGGTGACACCTTTCAACGGACAGGGCCCCCGGCGCCGTGAGGCACCGGGGGGCCGGTTTGATTTCCTTGTTCACTGCACTTTTTCCGGCTGCCAGGCTGTTCTTGCTGCCCGATCGCCGACCGGAGGTGCCGGGGCCTTACACACTCAGATCAACCCTTGCCCTGGCACTTCCTCATCTTGCGGTACTGCTATGCGGGTAGTTCATTCTCTCCCGCACCTCGTGAACTCTTTCCTTGCGACGACAGGAACTCTACAACGGCTTCACCTCAATGTCTACTCCCATCACTGCAGAATTTTTGGATCGGGTTGACCAGGTATTTTCATACGAACCCGGGAGGCCGGGGGTGGTTCCGTCGAGGTCGACAGGCGGCTCTCGACGGCTCCGTCACGGGGATCGCTGACCGGCGCCCGATTGGTCAGGGCATCGAGGTGACGTCAAGTCTCGGACGGGCACACTCGATGTCGTTCAATTCATCGCGGGACGCCTAGGGCGTGTCTCCCAATAATTTTGGGTATTGTGCGGCAGCATATTTGCTGTGACAGAGGTGATGGATCGCTATCAGATGTTGACCGAGAAGCAGTGGGCGTTGCTCGCACTGCTGCTACCCAGCTCGGATGGCCTTCGGGGGCGGAAGTTCCAGAATAATCGACTCGTGGTGGAGGGGATGCTCTACCGGCTTCGTGCCGGGATCCCATGGCGGGATCTGCCTGCGCATTTCGGCCCCTGGAAGACGGTGTGGAAACGGCATCGACGCTACGCCGGGGATGGAACGTGGGACCGGGTACTCATGGCCCTGGCCGCGATGGCCGATTCCGGTGGCGATCTGGATTGGGCGGTATCGGTGGATTCCACCGTGGTGCGGGTGCACCAGCATGGCGCCAACGCCGCGCGTGACACAGGGGGATCTGCCGAATTACACGAATCTGCTTGACGAACCGGTCGATCACGGCATCGGCCGGTCCCGAGGCGGGTTGACCAGCAAAGTTCACCTGGCGTGCGACGGTGCCGGGCGCCCGTTGTCAGTGCTGGTGGGCCCTGGCCAGGCCGGCGACAGCCCGATGTTCGGCCCACTCCTCGACGGCATCTGTGTGCCGCGTATCGGTGGTGGCGCACCCCGCAGACGCCCGGACGAGATCCGTGCCGACAAGGCGTACACATCCAAGGCCAATCGAGAACTGTTACGCAGCAGGGGTATCACGGCGGTCATTCCCGAGAAGTCCGATCAGGTGGCCAACCGCAAGAACAAGGGCAGCGCGGGCGGGCGGCCACCGAGCTTCGATGCCGAGTCATACAAGGGTCGCAACGTGGTGGAAAGGGCCTTCAACAAGGCGAAACAGTGGCGAGCGGTGGCAACCCGGTATGACAAGCTTGCCCTGACTTACCGGGCCGGATTCCTCCTCGCCGGCATCGTCGAATGGCTAAAACTATTGGGAGACATGCCCTAGTAGCCGATCGACGGCAGCCACGCGCCCTGCGGCTCGTTGTAGAGCCCGCTCGTCATCAGCGTCGACTGCTGGACGATCTTCAGCCCAGCATCGAAGCACCAGGCCATGAGGCGGGTGTTGCGTGACGGCACGAGGAACCCGAGGCCGGTGAACTCGTCGGCGCTGGCCAGCAGCGCGATGACGTCGTCGTCGGCCTTGCCGACCGCGTGCCCGGTGTAGCCGAAACCCGTCGCATAGCCGGTGATCTGGCCGCCACGCTCGACCACCCGGGCGGTGCCGACATTGACCCAATGCTGCAGCTCGCCGTGGCGGTCGTGGCCGTGCACCTGCCGGCAGATCTCGTCGCAGGCGGCGATCTCGTCCGGTGTCGCCGGACGCACGACTGCGCCGGGAATCGCGGACACCCGTGGCGTTCCCTGGAAGACGGACAACAGCTCACGCACGGCGAAGTCGAGCTTGGCGTACAGGGAGAAGGACCGGTAGTTGTACGCCGTCTGAACCAGCCGCACCCCTGCGACGTCGCGCTCGCGCGATCGCTCAAGCAACGCATTCATCAACGCACGCCCCGCCCCCGCGTCCGACGCCGCCGGATCGACGCAGACGGGTCCTATGCCGACGATCTTGCCGCGCTCGTCCTGTAAGGCGCTGCCGACGATTCGGCCGTCGCGCTCGGCAACCAGGCCGTAAATGCCGTCGGTGTCCAGCATCGCCTTGATCTGGAAGTCGGCGAATTCGGGCGTGCCCGCTTCGATCGGAAAGTTATGGCGCGTGGCGAGCCCCTCGAAGGCGTCGAACATGAGGCGCCCACACACCTGGGCATCGTCCGACGTCGCCTCGCGAATCTGCAGCTCGGTCATTCACCTATTGTCGCGCTTGCGCTGCCGACGGGTGTCCCAATGGCGGATCCCCTTGCGGGGCACCCACCGGCACCGGCTTAGCGTCCGCAGGATGCGCAGGCGGAGGTTCGTCCTATGGCCGTCGCGCGGTACCGGCGACAGCGTACGGAGTACCCGCCACCCTTACCTACACCGCGAGTTCGATTACAAGTGGGATACCGGTGTCGAACCAGTAGCCGTGGAGGTCCTTGATCTTGGCCGGGAGGGACGCCCGCGCAGATGAAGGCTGCACTCACCGTAGTCAACGAGGTGAACCGTCTCGCAGATTGCCTCTCGGGCCTGTCGCAACTCGATCGGGTCGCTGATCTCGCGCGCGACGCCGGCAAAAGTTCGACGCCGCAGCCGAAGGCGAATGTTTGGGTTTCCCCGGATGTTCCACATCCAGGATGAGACGGCTAGGAGCGTGGGTCTGTATTGCCAATCGGGATCGTTGCCAGGGTGCGCCGGAGTCGATTGGGCCGGCGGTGGGTGGGCAGATTGGTTCGGGATGAGCGCAGGTTGCGCGGGTGTCCGTACCGAGCT